>JAAYZJ010000352.1 GCA_012514915.1 Lentisphaerota bacterium
CGAACCGTGCCCGACATCAAACAGGGAATCGGGGGTGACGAGCCCCTCGTTCATGGCCGCCGCGACGATGACCGACTTCATGGTCGATCCAGGATCGTAGATCTGGCCGATGGTCGAGTTCTGCCAGCAGATGGCGGGGACGGCCTGGTAGTCGGCCGGCTCGAAATCGGGCACAGCGGCCATGGCAAGGATTTCACCGGTCCGAACCATCTGGACGATGGCCCGCGCGCCGGTGGCGTGCGTGCTCTCGACGGCCTCGGCCAGCGCCTGCTCGGCAACGGCCTGGATGTTGCGGTCGAGCGTCAGGTGGACATGCGCGCCGTCGATGGGCTCGGCCGTGCTGGCGCGCCGCGCGCGGATTTCCTGTCCCCGGCCGTCACGCGTCCCCTCGATCATGCCGTCCGTGCCCTGCAGAAAGCGATTGTACTGCTGCTCGATGCCGGCCGACCCGACCTGCTCGCGGTTGACGAAGCCGATCACATGCGACATGCAGCGCCCCAGGGGGTACTGGCGGCGCAGCACGCGTTCGAGCCCGACGCCGCTGAAGCGGGCACGGTTGGTGACCAGGGCGAGGACACGGTCGTGAAACACCTCGCCCTGCACCTTATAGCGCGAGCGGCGTGCCCGGAAATCCATCAGCACGGCATCGGTGTCGCGACCGACCATCTCGGCGACGGCCGCCGCGATCTCCACGACATCGTGCCCCTGCTTGACGCTCGCGTAGTCGGTGAAAACGCGGTGCCCCGGGTTGGTGATGGCCACCGGCCGCCCTGCGCGGTCGAAGATGAACCCGCGGGCTGCGGGCAACGGACGTTTCCACTCGGTCTTGTTGCGGGGCGTCTGCCCTCCCAGATGGAGGAACGACGCGCGCGCGATCAGCAGCAGAAACCAGATGCCCAGCAGCGCGGGAACGGACCAGAATCTGAGAAATTGGCTCGCTCCTGGCATGTCTTCACCCAGCGGCTCCCCCCCCCGGAAGCGGCCTACTGGCGCCGCGCGAACTGGTCACGCGCACGGTAGACACCGCCGGCGGGATCGACGCGCAGGCGCACGACCTGCTCCCCGCTGGGCAGTGTCATGTTGAGGCCGTGACGGTTCAGCGCCAGCTCGATCTGGTCGGCCGTGGTCATGGCCGCCCAGCGGTTCTGCTCGCGGCGGACCTTGAAGTCGAGGTCTTCCTGTTCCGTCTCAAGCCGTCGGATCCGGTCGCTGAGCGACCCGCACAGGCTGTCGAGCAGCACGTAGCCGATGCTGAACAGCGACAGCACGACCAGCAAGGCGAACCCGCCGACGGGCATCATGCGGGATTGAACCCGCCGTTTGCGATTGCGTTTCATGATGGATGACTCTCCTGCATGAGATCTGCCCGCGCGTCGGCGGGCCGTTTGCGCACGGCCCGCAGCTTGGCGCTGCGGGCGCGCGGGTTTTGTGAAAGTTCTTCCGGCGCGGGACGCACCGCCCTGCGGTGCACCCAGTCCATCCGCGGCAGCAGCCCTTCCCAGCGCGACCCGCCCTGCTGCAGCGCAACATCGCGGCCGACATGCCCGGTCAGGCACTGCTTGACCAGCCGGTCGCTCAGGCTTTCGAAGGTGATGACGGCCAGGCAGCCGCCGGGGCGCAGCCGGACCATGGCCGCCTCGAGGGCGCTGCCCAGTGCCTCCAGTTCGCCGTTGACCGCCATGCGCAGGGCCTGAAACACCCGGGTGGCCGGATGCCGCCGCCGGTCGCGCCGGCCGCCGACCGCCGCGGTGACGATCTCGGCCAGACGCGCCGTCGACAGGATCGGGGCCTGGTCGCGCGCACGGACAATCGCCCGGGCGATCCGCCCCGCCTGGGGCTCTTCGCCCAGCGCGCGGAACAGGTGGGCCAGCCCCTCGCCGTCGAGCCGCGCGATCAGATCGGCGGCCGTCTCGCCGCCCGTCGGATCCATCCGCATGTCGAGCGGCCCGTCCTGGTTGAAGCTGAATCCCCGCTCGGCCTCGTCGAGCTGCTGGGAGGAGACACCTGTGTCGATCAGCACGCCGTCGAGCAAGCCGAAGCCGCGGGCATCGGCGATCGCGCCCAGGTCACCATGGTTGCCCTGCACGGTCACGACCGTGCCGGGGATGGACTGCAAGGCGGCTTCCGCCCGCCGCAGGGCGGAGGGATCCCGGTCGATGCCGAGCAGCCGCCCCGTTCCTCCCGCCCGGCGCAGGATCTCGGCCGCATGCCCGCCGCCGCCCAGCGTGGCGTCGAGATAGGCGCCCGCCGGACGAACATCGAGGCTCCCGACGGTCTCCTGCAACATGACCGGTACATGCATGACAAAACCTAGAACCCGAAATCCCTGGCCGCGTCGGCAAATTTCTCGAAGGCATCCTCTTCCGCCGGAGCCTGGTCCTGCGCCCAGACCTGAACCCGGTTGAACGCGCCGAGCAGGAGCAGATCGCGCTGCACGCCGACCCGGCTCAGCAGCTTGTCGCCAATCCGGATGCGGCCCTGCGAGTCGACATCCAGCGTTTCGGAGACCGATCCCACCCAGGTCACAAAATCGGATGTCCGCTTGTCCGTCAGCGCCGCCGCCCTCAACTGGTCGAGCCGACTCTCGATCTCCGCCGGTGCAAAGATGTTGAGGCAGTTCAGCCGGGTCAGGTCGGGCATGACGTACACGTAGTCGGGATTCCCCATGCGGTTGCGGAAACTGGCGGGAATCGTGATGCGCCGCTTGGGATCGAGGCGGTGCGGAAACCGGCCCAAAAGGGAGCCGGTGTTCGCCTGCACGTTCAACTTGCCGTTCGCTTCCCCCACTTCTTGACCTTTCGTGCCACCATTAAACACTTTCCCCCACCAAACGTCAAGAGGGTGCGAAAATTATTGTAAGATTGAATTGCACGGGGGAAGAGCGTATGGTGTGCCCATTTACCGCCACGAGGAAGGAAGACCGCCATGGCTGCATTTTCGTTCAAAAGCGCCGACTGGGTGCCGTACCGGGATTTCGATCCGCGTCTGCTGGCACGCCTTCGCAAACTGGACGCCGCCACCTATGAAAAGCGGGAGCCGCACCACCATCCCGACTTCCGCATCAAGGTGCTGGATAACTTCGGCCCCGTGATCCTCGCCGACCGGTTCATGCACATCAAGGCGTCGGACGATCTCGACCAGAAGTTCGTCATGATCTGCGGCAATCCCAATCCCAACACCTACCTGCCGCTGGCCGAGCTGATCAACACGTTCAAGGTCAACTGCCGCAACCTCTATGTCTTCACGATGGACGAATGGGCCGACGAGGCGGGCAACATCGCCCCGGCCACCTACAAGGCCGGCTTCACGTACTCCTTCATGAAGTACTTCTACCAGCAGATCGACCCGAAGCTGCGGATGCCGAAGAAGAACATCTTCTACCCGACCAACGCCAACATCAAGGACTACTCCCGCCTGCTGTACGAGATCAGCGACGGCGGCAACTACACCCTCTACTCCGGCCCCGGATGGACCGGGCACATCGCCTTCATCGACCCCTGCCCCGAACTGTGCGGCTGCGACACGATCGAGGAGTACCTCGAACAGCCGGCCCAGGTTGTTTCGCTCCATCCGCTGACGATCGCCCAGAACTCGCTGCACGGCGTCTTCGGCTGCAGCGGCGACGTGGGGAACGTGCCGCCCAAGGCCGCCACGCTCGGGCCGCTGGACGTCAAGCGCGCCGCCCGCCGCATCGAAGGGCACGGCCTGACCACCATGGGAACCTTCTCCTCCTGGCAGCGGATGGTCAGCCGCCTGATCTGCCACGGCCCCGTCTCGCCGCAGGTGCCCGGCTCGATCCTCCAGCTCTTCCCCTGCACCGTCTACGTCTCGTCCTCGATCGCCAAGCCGGTCGAGTGCCTCGAAACGGTGGGCTACTGAGCACCACGCCCGAATCTGAACGGATCCTATGGCAACGTCATCTTTCCTAGCCTTCCTGGGTCCCGTCCTCTCCGGCGTCGGCGTGCTGTTCCTCTTCAGTCTCGCCGTCTTCATCCACGAGCTCGGTCATTTCCTGGCGGCGCGCTGGATGGGGCTGACGATCGACGTCTTCTCGATCGGCTTCGGCCCCGCGCTCTGGAAACGCAAGGTCGGCGCAACGGAATACCGCGTCAGCGCCATCCCCTTCGGCGGCTATGTGGCGCTGCCGCAGCTCGACCCCAGCGGCATGGAGACGATTCAGGGCAAGCACGAGGGCGGTGGCGGCACGGACGACGAGCCGGCCGTAAGGCGCCTCAAGGACATCGCTCCCTGGCGCCGCATCGTCGTCTCGGTGGCCGGTCCGCTCGGCAACATCCTCTTGGCGATCGCGCTGGCCTGGATCGTCTTCCTCGCCCCCGCCCCCGACTCGGATGACGCCGACCCCACCATCGGAACCGTCGACCCCGCCAGCCCGGCCTTCGCCGCCGGACTGCGCCCCGGCGACCGGATCGCGAGCATCAACAGCACGCCGATCCACAACTGGAACGACTTCCTGATCGAGAGCCACTTGAGCGGCGATGCCTCTAACGGACTGGCCGTCGTCGTGCAGCGGGACGGGGAACCGCTCGCCCTGCTGCTCCCCGTGACACACGACAAGGAGGCCCGCATCGTCCGTGTCGAGGGGATCGCGCCGCGCATACCCTGCGTGGCTGCTTCGGTCGCGACCAACTCGCCGGCGCAACAGGCCGGCCTGCTGCCCGGCGACGAGGTCCGCCTGCTGGACGGCGTGCCGGTCGCGGGGCCCGACGATCTGATCGCCCGCATCACCGCGCAGGGCGCGGTTCCCGTCCGTGTCGGTGTCCGCCGCGGCCACCGCGATCTCGAGTTGACGATGACCCCGCGGTTCAACGCCGAGGCGGGACGCCATCTCATCGGGATCGTCTTCGAGAGCCGCTCCGGCACGGCCAGCCAGTGGATGCAGTACCGCAGGCCCTGGCAGCAGCTCAAGAACGACGCCGCCGGCGTCGTGCGCATCCTCCGCGCGCTGGTCGCGCCGCGCACCAAGGGCGAGACCCGTCGCGCGGCCAGCGGCCTGAGCGGCCCCCTGGTCATCGTCGTCCTGCTCTATTACCAGGTGCGCGCCGGCCTGATTGTCGCCCTCGCTTTTCTCCGCTTCCTGTGCGTCAACCTGGCGCTGCTCAACCTCCTGCCATTGCCGGTGCTCGACGGCGGGCATATCGTCTTCGCCTGCTACGAGATCGTCACGCGGCGCAAGCCCAACGCCAGGCTGGTCGGGTTTCTCTCCAATGTCTTCGCCGTGCTGCTGATCGGGCTGATGGTCCTGCTGCTCTTCCGCGACACCGTCTTCCTGAAGCGCATGTTCGGCACGCGCGATGCCCCGGTCCCGGAGCATGCCGCGCCGGCCGCCGGGCCGGCGGCGGCGACGCTGCCGGACGGCCCCGCCGTGCCGGACGTTGAGAGCCCCTGATGACGACGCGCGCCGACACACGCCCCCTCGCGCTCGGCGCTCGCGCCATCGGCGGCGGCGCGCCCGTCAGCGTCCAGACGATGACCAAGACCGACACGCGCGACGTCGCGGCGACGGTCGCCCAGATCCGCCGCGTCGTCGACCTGGGCGGCGACATCGTCCGGCTTGCCGTGCCCGACGCCGAAGCCGCCGCCGCGCTGGCCGCCATCCGGCGCCAGGTGCCCGGCGTGCCGCTGATCGCCGACATCCACTTCGACTACCGCCTCGCCCTCGCCGCGGTCGACGCCGGCGTCGACGGCCTGCGCATCAACCCCGGCAATATCGGCGGAACCGACCGCGTCCACGCCGTCGTGCAGGCCGCGCGCCCGCGGCGGCTGCCGATCCGCATCGGCGTCAACGGCGGCTCGCTCGAGCGCGACCTGCTGGAGCGGTATGGGTCGGCCACGCCCGAGGCCCTCGTCGCGAGCGCCCTGCGGCACGTCGCCCTGCTGGAGGCCGCGGACTATCACGAGATCAAGCTTTCGGTCAAGGCGTCCGACGTGCCGCGCACGCTGGCGGCCTACCGGCTGCTCGCCGCGCAGACGCCCTACCCGCTCCACCTCGGCGTCACCGAGGCGGGCACCTTTCTGGCCGGCACCGTCCGTTCCTGCGCCGCGATGGGCGCGCTGCTGCTCGAGGGGATCGGCGACACGATCCGCGTCTCGCTCACCGACACGCCGGAACAGGAGGTCCGCGTGGGCGTCGAACTGCTCCGCGCCGTCCAGCTCCGCGCGCCGGGGCCGAGCGTCACCTCCTGCCCGACCTGCGGGCGGACCCGGGTGGACGTCCTCCGCGTGGCGCGGGCGGTCGAGGACGAGCTGGAGCGCTATTACCGGGCGCATCCCGCCGCTCGCCGGCCGCATGTCGCCGTCATGGGCTGCGTCGTCAACGGACCGGGCGAGGCGAAGGGCGCCGACATCGCCATCGCCGGCGGCGACAAGAAGTTTGTTCTGTTCCGCGCCGGCGAGCGTATCGGCACGGCCGCCGAAGACGCGGCGGTCGCGGCGGTCATGAAGCTGGTCGAGGAGTTCTGAACGATGGGCAAGGTGGTGCTGGTCACAGGTGGCAGCGGGTTTCTCGGCATCAACATGGTGCGGCACCTGCTGGAGCGTGGCGAGACGGAGATCCGCGTGCTCGACATCGCCGCTTTCGACTACCCCGAGGCGGACCGGGTCGCGTTTCTGAAGGGCGACATCCGCGACCGCGAAACGGTCGCCCGCGCGATGGCCGGCGTCAAGTGGGTCGTCCACACGGCGGCGGCGCTGCCGCTCTACAAGCCCGCGGACATCCTCTCCACCGAGGTCGAGGGGACGCGGATCCTGCTCGAGGCGGCGCGGGCGGCGCAAGTCGAGCGCGTGGTGCATATCTCCTCGACGGCCGTCTACGGCATTCCCGACCACCACCCGCTGCGCGAAGACGACAAGCTCGACGGGGTGGGCCCCTACGGCCAGGCCAAGATCGACGCCGAGGCCGCCTGCCGCGAGTTCCGCGACCAGGGGATGTGCGTCCCCGTGCTCCGCCCCAAGTCCTTCATCGGGCCCGAGCGACTCGGTGTCTTCGCGCTGTTCTACGACTGGGCGCGCGACGGCCGGAACTTCCCGATGATCGGCAGCGGCGACAACCGCTACCAGCTGCTCGATGTCGCCGACCTCTGCGAGGCGATCTGGCTCTGCCTGACGCTCGACGCGGCGCGCGTCAACGATACCTTCAACATCGGCGCGCGCGAGTTCACGACCATGCGCGAGGACTACCAGGCTGTGCTCGACGAGGCGGGGTTCGGCCGCCGCATCATCGGCTTCCCGGCCCGCCCGGTGATCGTCGCGCTGCGCGTCCTCGAGGCCCTGCACCTCTCGCCGCTCTACAAGTGGGTCTACGAGACGGCCTGCGAGGACTCCTTCGTGAGCATCGAGAAGGCCGAGCGCGTCCTGGGCTACAACCCCCGCTTCTCCAACAAGCAGGCGCTCATCCGCAATTACCAGTGGTACCTGGCCAACCTGGAACAGTTCAGGCACCGTTCCGGGGTCTCGCACCGCGTGCCGTGGAAGCAGGGCATTCTGGGGCTGATCAAGCGCCTCTTCTGATTTCAGCGCGGCGCGAAGGCGCGGCGGGCGATGTCGCGGCGGTAGTGGGCGCCCTCGAACGCAATGCAGGCGACGCCCGCATAGGCGCGGTCGACCGCCTCGCGCAAATCGGCGCCGCAGGCCGCGACGGCCAGGACGCGTCCGCCGGCCGTCACGATCTGGTCGCCGTGCCGCGCCGTGCCGGCATGAAAAACGACCACACCGCTGCACGCCTCGGCCGCCTCGAGGCCGGTGATGGGCAGCCCCTTGGAGTAGCTTCCCGGATAGCCGCCGGATGCCATGACCACCGCGGCGCAGGGGGCCGGATCGATCTGGAGGGCCGCCGGATCCAGCGTGCCGTTCGCGCAGTCCAGCAGCAGGGAGGAGAGGTCGCCGGCGATACGCGGCAGCACGACCTGCGTCTCGGGATCGCCGAAGCGGCAGTTGAATTCCAGCACGCGGGGACCGTCGCGGCCGATCATCAGCCCCGCGTAGAGGACGCCGCAGTAAGCGATCCCGCGCCGGGCCAGTTCCGCCACGACGGGCTGCAGAATCCGTTCAAGCACCTCGCGCGACAACGCGGGCGTCATCACCGGCGCGGGGGAATAGGCACCCATGCCGCCCGTGTTGGGTCCTTGGTCGCCGTCGGTTACCCGCTTGTGGTCCTGCGCCGACGGGAGCATCGCGATGCGCTCCCCGTCGACCAGCGCCAGGATCGAGGCCTCCTCACCCTCGAGGAACTCCTCGAGCAGCAGCAGACGGCCGGCCGCGCCGAAGACGCCGTCGACCAGGATTTCATGAATGGCCGCCTCGGCCTCGCGCCGGTTCTGGCAGATGACGACGCCCTTGCCGGCGGCCAGGCCATCCGCCTTGACGACCACAGGCAGCGCGAAGCGGTCGAGCGCCTGCAGAGCGGACGCGGCGTCGGTGAAGGCCTCGGCGCGCGCCGTCGGCACGCCGGCGGCCTGCATGACCTCCTTGGCGAACTGCTTGCTTCCCTCGAGGCGGGCCGCCGCGCGCGTGGGGCCGAAGACGCGGCAGCCGAGCGCCGTCAGACGGTCGGTGAGCCCGGCGCAGAGCGGAGCCTCGGGGCCGATGACCACGAGGTCGGGCCGGTGCGCGGTCGCCCAGGCGACCACGCCGTCGAGATCCTCCGCCGCGAACGGCAGGTTGGTGGCCAGCGGCGCGGTGCCGGCATTGCCGGGCGCACAGAAAAGGGTGTGCCGGGCCGCCTCGCGGGAGAGACGCCAGGCCAGGGCATGTTCACGGCCACCGCCGCCAATAATGAGAATCTTCATGACCCGCAGTATAGCCGAATGCCGCTCCCTGCTCAACGCTGCAGCAATGCTCAATTAGGCTTTCCACTTACTGCTTACCTTCTCGCCCCCACCCACATACACCACCGCGCGGGACGCGCCGGTTGCCGTGGCGGCCGCGCCGGGTTATACTGCCCCCCATGAGCAACGCGACAGCATCTTCCCCACCCGGGGCCCCGGCGCCACGCGAGGCCGATCTCGGCTTCGCGCATCTCGACCTCGACCGCCAACGACGGCGCGGGCTGGCCGAGGTGGTCTATGGCGCCGGCAAGACGCCGGAACAGATGATCGCGATCGTCCGGCGGCTCAACGCGGAGGGGCAGAACGGCTGCGTCACGCGTGTGCCGCCCGAGATCGCCGCCCCGCTCCTCGACGCCTTGCCGGGTGCCGTCTACCACGAAGCGGCGCGCATCCTGACCTGCGACGTCAAGGCGCTGCCGCGCAAGCGGGGCCGCGTGGCGGTCGTCTGCGCCGGCACCTCCGACATCCCCGTTGCCGAGGAGGCCGCCTTGATCGCCGAGCGGATGGGGAGCCGGGTGGACCGCATCTACGATGTCGGCGTCGCCGGCCTGCACCGGCTGTTGAGCCGCACCGAGGCCTTGCGCGCCGCGCGGGTGCTGGTGGTCGTGGCGGGCATGGAGGGGGCGCTCCCCTCCGTCGTGGCGGGGCTCGTCGACCGTCCGGTGATCGCCGTGCCGACCAGCGTCGGCTATGGCGCAAGCCTGGGCGGAGTCGCCGCCCTGCTGGGGATGCTGACGAGCTGCGCGTCGGGCGTGACCGTCGTCAACATCGACAACGGCTTCGGCGCCGGGGTGGCGGCAGCCATGATCAACAAGGGCTGTCCGTGAAGGCCAACCGCCATGTGCCGCGCGGCATCACCATTCTCCACGACGACCGCGACCTCTATGTGATCTACAAGCAGGCTGGCCTGTTGACGACGGGAACAGGGCGTCCCGGGGAATTCACCGTCGAGCAGGCGATGGGCGACTACATCCGCAAGGGGAACGACAAGGTCCGCAGGCAGGTCTATCTCGTCCACCGGATCGACCGCGAAACCTCCGGGCTGCTGCTGCTGGCCAAGAGCGCGATCGCGCAGCGGCGGCTGCAGGACGATTGGGACCAGACGGAGAAAGTCTACCTGGCGGTCGTGCACGGCCACCTGAAGCAGGAACGGGGGCGGATTTCGAGCTACCTCGCCGAGAGCCCCACGTTCCGGGTCTTCGCCGTGCGCAATCCCGCGGAAGGGCGTCTGGCGTCGACCACCTACACCGTGGTCGCCACGGCGCCGTCGTTCAGCCTCGTCAAGATCCGTCTGCTGACCGGGCGCAAGCACCAGATCCGCGTGCATTTCGCCGATTTGGGCCATCCGGTCTACGGCGACGACCGCTACGGACCCCCGCGGTCAACCGGCCGGCGCCTCTTCCTGCATGCCAAGCGACTCGCCTTCAACCATCCCCACGACAACCGGCGCCTGACCTTCGAAACCCCGATCCCAGGAGCGTTCGCCGAGCTTTTCCCCGGCATCGATGACGCCGCCTGGGATGCCGCCCGGCCGCCGGAGCGGTGACGAGCCAGCCATGCAGACCTCCGACTTTGACTACGAGCTCCCTGCCGACCTGATCGCCCAGCATCCCGCGCCGGAGCGGAGCGGCGCCCGCATGCTCGTGCTCGACCGCGCCGCCTCTGCCCCGCACCACGGGCACTTCGTCGATCTTCCCGCCTATTGCCGTGCCGGCGACCTGGTGGTCGTCAACGACACCCGGGTCTTTCCGGCGCGCCTGCTGGGAACCTGGGCCGACACGGGCGGCAAGGTCGAACTGCTGCTGCTGGAGCGGCAACCGGCTGCGGCTTCCGGCGCAACGGGGGAGGAACACTGGACATGCCTCTGCGGCAGCGGCCGGCGCGCGCGGCCGGGACTGCGGGCCACCTTCGGCGCGGGCGGCCTGGTGGCCGAGATCACGCGCGAACCCGATGAGGAGGGCTCCATCGGCGTCGTCCTGCGCGGGCGGGAGGCGACGATCGGCGAGCTGATCGAGCAGCATGGCCGGACACCGCTGCCGCCCTACATCGCACGCCCGGTCGACGATCCTGCGGAACGCAGGGACGATGGGGCCCGCTACCAGACGGTCTACGCACGCGAAACGGGGGCGGTGGCGGCTCCCACGGCGGGACTGCACTTCACGCCGGGGGTCTTCGACACGCTCCGGCGTCAGGAGGTGGCCGTCGCGACCGTCACGCTGCACGTCGGCCTCGGCACCTTCAGACCCGTCCAGGTCGAACGCGTCGAGGACCATGTCATGCACGACGAACGCTACGTGGTCCCCGAAGCGACGGCCGCCGCGATCCGCGCCTGCCGCCGGCACGGCGGACGCATCCTGGCCGTCGGCTCCACGACGGTCCGCACGCTCGAGACGATGGCCGCCGCGCATGGCGGCGCGGCGGTGGCCTGCTCCGGCCGCAGCCGCCTCTTCATCCGCGAACCCTATCCGTTTTGCTTCACGGACCGGATGCTGACCAACTTCCACCTGCCGCGCTCCACCCTGCTCATGATGGTGGCCGCGCTTGCGGGCCGTGAACGGATCCTGGCGGCCTACCGCGAGGCCGTTGCCCGGCGCTACCGCTTCTTCAGCTACGGAGACTGCATGTTGATCGTCTGATGGGCGCCGCGCCAGGCGCCGGGCGCCTGGCCGTGCGCCTGGCGGAAGGCGGCCGAAAACGCCGCCGCGCTGGCATAGCCGGTCGACTCCGCAATGGCGGCCAGCGTGAGCGACGTCTCGCGCAACAGCAGGGCGGCATGCGCCAGACGCCGTTGCCGCAGCAGCGTCGCCGGACCCGATCCCAGCGCCTTTCGGCAGCGCGTTTCCAGGGTCCGGCGCGAGGCGCCGCAGGCGCGCGCAAGCGCGGCGGCGGTCAGGGGGTGCGCCAGATCCTGGTGGGCCAGGAACCGGTCCACCAGCGGATCGCGGCCCGATTGGTTGACCGACGATTCGCGCGGCACTAGTTGCCGGGGAGGCACGGCCTGCCGCCGGGGCATCGATTCGCCCCGCGCACCGAGCAGACGAGCCAGGCACGCCGCCGCCTGTTCGCCGATGCGGAACCCGTCCAGTTCGATCGACGTCAGCGGAACGCGTGCCAACAGGTTGTCCAACGGCGCGTTGCCGACACCCACCACGCCGAAATCGCCGGGAACGTCGGCGGCGCGCGCCTGGATATGCTGCAGCAGACGGCGCGCCAGGTGATCGCTCGTGCCGAAGAGGCCGCAGGGACGCTTGAGTTGGTCGAGCCACCCGGGCCAGCCGGCATCGGGCGCATAGCTGTCGACCGCTGGCGGTTCGCTCGCGGCCAACCCCTCATGCGCCAGACTGGCAATGAACGCGTCGCGGCGCTCGCGCGCCGCGAACGAGGCCGATTCGTGGACGACACCGAATGTGGTGAACCCCTGCTGCAACAAGTGGAGGGCCGC
>JAAYZJ010000353.1 GCA_012514915.1 Lentisphaerota bacterium
AGATTCTCGAGCGCGGCGCGCGATGTCGCCACAACGAACCCGTTCGACGCGGCCATCGCTTCGTTGTCGGGGCCCTGGCCATCGGGCGCCTGCAGGCCGAGCATGGCGCTGCCGCCGAAGAACGCGAAGGGGGAGGCCGCCAATTGGGCCGCGATCGAACGGTAGTCGCTCCGCTTGGCGGCGACGGCATACATGCCGGCGGGCGTCGCATGGTCGATGCCGATGTTGGACAGCACGCCGATCTTCCACCCCTGCCGATGCGCCAGGTGGGCCAGCGAGGTGAGTGGCTCGCCGGCGGGGGAGACGGCGATCCGTCCGTTGTCGGTCCGCTCCCCGCAGAGGATGGCGGTGATCGCCGCCGCCGAGTCGGTCACCTCGCGGTCGGCCGAACGGGTCCGCTGCCAGCCGCGAACGGGAAAACCGCGGAACGAGGGCTGCCAGCCGGGCTGATCGCCCAGCGCCCGCTCGGCCGCCTCGGCCTGCAGCTCGCCCATGCCGTCGCCGATCAGGAGGAAGACGTGCCGGGGACGGGACAGGCCGGTGTCTTGCGCGCACGCCAGCGCGGCGGCGGCGAGTCCAAGCAGCAGGGCGGTTCGCAGGGAAAGCGTCATGTAGGCTCCGGGGAATTCGCCGGGGGCGCCAGCGGGCATTTCCGCCCCTGGCGGTCCACGCGGACAAAGGTGATGTGGGTTGAGAAAATGTCTTCGTCGTGCCCCGTTTCCAGGCTGCTCCGCGTGACATCGACCCGGTAGGCGACCGAGGTGGTCCCCAGCCGTTCCCGGTAGACATCGAACCGCAGCACGTTGCCGCCCTGCGCCCCCTTGCGGAACTCGACCCGATCCAGGGCGACCGTCACAAATTGATGGCCGGGAAAATCGAGACTCGCGGCCATCCACCCGGTTTCATCGATCCACTTGAGCAGATTGCCGCCGAAAAGGAAGCCGTACTGGTTGAGATGCTCGGGTAGCACGAGCTTGTAGGTCGTCATGACCGGTTGGCGTTGTTCGTTCATGTCTTCGGCTTCCGCCTAGTTGCTCCAGCGGCATGGCGGGACAAGCGCCGCGGGCGCCGTCGCCGCTACTCCGAGGCGGCGGGGGCCTCGGCGGCGGGCGCCTCGACCTGGGAGGGGAATCCGGTGGCCGATTCTCGGCGCACCGGGGCGTCGAGCACCGATGCCATCGAGGCGGTCGCGCCGGGCTGGGCCTGGGCAGCCGCGCCCAGCTTGTCGAAAATGGATGTCGATTGGAACCCGTCGAACCGCTCGATGACCTGCCGGAGATCGCGTGCGAGCTCCTCCCAGGGCGTGTCGGCCTGCTGGATGATCAGTTCGTCGAGGCGCGCGAGCGCCTCGGGCTTGCGCTGCAGGGCGGCGAGGCAGCGCGCGGCCCCCATGGCCGCCGTGGCGTGCAGGTAGTGGTCGGGATTGCCGTTGGCGAAGGCGTCGAAGGCGGCGAGCGCATCGTCGAAGGCCCGCTCCCCCTCCAGCGAGGCGGCCAGCCCGATGCGCGCGGTGTCGGCCAGTTCGTGCCGGGTGTGGCGCTTGACGACCTCCTCGTAGGCGGCGCGCGCCGCGGCGTAGTTGCCGGCCGTGTAATGGGCCTTGGCCAGACGGATGCGGATGAGCGGCCCCATCCGGGTGCGCCCGTACTGTTCGTTCAGATTCTCGAGCCCCTCGACGCTTTCGGCGCTCATCAGCGCCACCGAGGCCTCGGCGTTCTGGTTGCTCCGGTGGCGCAGCAAGGCCATCGCCGCCAGCGCCGCCAGGAGCACCACGCCGCCGGCCACCAGCAGGGAACGCCCCTGTGCCTGGTACCAGTCGTAGACCGGCAGCAATTCTTCGGGCAGGTTGGCGGGTAGTCCCTGCGCGGGCGCGGGCGTCGGTGCGGGCGTGGCTTCCTGGCTCATAAAGGATCCTTCACGTAAAAAGCTTTGAAATTGGACGCCGATAGTTTTAAGCTGTTTCGTCTCGATTTTCAAGGCGCAATTTGCGCATGCACCCGGAATGGGAAAGGATGTTCGGCGGCCATGCCCGGTTTCTTCGACCGATTAGTTTCACGAATCGACAAGATCGATGCGGAAAGCCTGCAGTTTCAGATGCAGCGGCTGGCCCGCGAACGGGGTTTGCTCGAAACCGTCTTCCAGTCCATTCAGGAGGGGGTGATGGTGCTCGACAACGAAGGGCGCCTCAGCTATGCCAACCGCGCGGCCGAGCGGTTGCTGGGGTTCGACGCCGAAAAGCTCCGCAACCATTCCATGATCCGCTACCTCCACGACCTCGACTGGGAGCACCTCGCGGACGCCGGGCGCGACGAGGCCTGGAGGCATCTGCTGAGCCGCGAAATCGAGGTGACCTATCCCGAGCACCGCTTCCTGAGCATGTACGCCGTCCCCCTGCAGGATGCGCAGCCGGATGGGCAGGGGATCCTGATCATCCTGCGCGACATCACGCGCGACCGCGCGCAGGAGGCCTCGTTGCTCGAGGGCGAGCGGTTCAACGCCGTCAAGCTCCTCGCGGCGGGCGTCGCCCACGAGATCGGCAATCCGCTCAATGCGCTCAACATCCATCTGGAACTGCTGGCCCGCGAGCTCAAGGCCCTCCCCGAAAACCA
>JAAYZJ010000354.1 GCA_012514915.1 Lentisphaerota bacterium
CCGGTCGCGCGGCGCCGTGCCGCTGCCGGCAAACGCCAATCATGATGACCGCAGGACAAGGAGCAGGAACCATGGATACGGACATTCGCCTCTGGATGGTGGGCACGGTGGGCATCGACACGATCACGACGCGCAAGGGCCGCTTCGAGAACCTGCTGGGCGGATCGGTGACGTACGCCGGCGCGGCGGCATCGTTCTTCACCAAGGTGGGAACCGTGGGCGTCGTCGGCAACGATTTCCCCGACACCTTCCTGGAGCGGTACCTCAAACTGGGCATGGACCTGGCGGGTCTGCAGTTCGAGCAGGGCCCCACGTTCCACTGGGAGGGCGTCTACGAGACCGACATGGTCAACCGCCGCACGGTGTGCACCGAACTCGGCGTCCTTGAAACCTTCGCCCCCGAACTGCCCGAGGCCTACCGCCAGGCGCCTTTCGTCCTGCTCGGCAACATCAATCCCGACCTGCAGCTCCACCTGCTCGACCAGGCCACCGGCGCGAAGTTCGTCGCCGTGGACAGCATGGATCTCTGGATCAACTGCGCCCGTCCGGCGCTGAACCAGGTCATCGCGCGCAGCCATCTGCTGACGCTCAACGACAGCGAGGCGCGGCAACTGACCGGCCACTTCAACCTGCGCAACTGCGCGGCGGCGCTGTGCGACATGGGGCCCGAGTACGTGCTCATCAAGAAGGGCGAGCACGGCGCGCTGCTCTTTTCACGCGAGGGAATCTCGATCATCCCCGCCTACCCGGTCAGGGAAGTCTGCGATCCGACCGGCGCCGGCGATACGTATGCCGGCGCCTTCATGGGGTATCTGACCGAGTGCGGCACGGTGAGTCCCGAGACACTGCGCCAGGGGCTGCTGCGCGCCAGCGCCGTCGCCGCCTTCGGCGTCGAGGATTTCAGCACGACGCGGCTCGAATCGCTCAACCGCGAGGAGATCGAGATGCGGGCGAAGGAGCTCCGCGAGATGGCGCGCCTCTAGCGGGATAGCGGGGCGCGCGCTATCGGGTGATGGCCGGGGGGTGCGAAGGTAGAAGGGTCAACTTCAATGACACCAAATCGAAGCATGCCGCGGCACGTGCGAATCGACTCGCTGACCATCGTGGGATTGCTGCTGATCGGCGCTTCCTGCCGCCCTACCCCACCGCCGGCGATCGCTCGTCCACCCGCGCCGGCAGTCGGCGCCACCGCGGCACAGCCGGCGCCTGCACCACCGGCCATCACGCTCTTCGACGCCGCGCGGCCGCCCGTCGTGGTCGCGCCGGAGGCGATGGAGGATCAGGTGGCGTTTGCCGTGGCCGACCTGACCAACCTGCTCGCGCGCATGACCGGTCTGCCGGTGGCCCTCGAGACCGGTGCCGACGCGGGGCGGGCGGTCCATGTCGGCGACGTGCCTGCCAACCGCGATCTGCAGGTGGCGGCCCGCGCGCTGGGGCGCGACGGCTTCGTGCTGGACATCGGCGGCGACGCAGGCGCGCGCGTCCTGGGCGGGAGCAAGTTCGGCACCGCCTACGGGGTGTATGAACTGCTGGAACGGCTGGGCGTGCGCTGGCTGGCGCCGGGTGAGTGGGGCGAGGTCGTCCCGCGACGCGAGACGCTGGAACTCGTTCCGGGACGCTTCGAAGACCGCCCCGTGTTCGCCATCCGCCAGTTCCACGCTGCACGCGTCGGCCGGCCGTTCGGCGAGTGGGCCCGCCACATGCGGCACAACCGCTGCGGGTTCGGCGGCCATTCAGGCCTGGTGGCGCCGCGGCATCACGGCCAGGCGCATCCCGAATGGTATGCCGAAGTCGACGGCCGGCGCCGTCCCGACGCCACGCATTTCAAACTATGCCATGCCAACACCGGCATGGTGGCGCAGGCGGTTGCCGAGGTGCGCGCGGCCCTGCGGAAGCGGCGCGACAACACAAACGAGGTGGTACATATCGGCTACCGCCATCGGACCAGCGATTACTCCACCCTCTCGATCAGCCCGACCGATGGCGGCGGATTCTGCCGCTGCGCCGACTGCGTGGCCCTGGGGAGCCTTTCCGACCGGCTGCAGCTTTTCGCCAACCACGTCGCCGCGTCGATCCAGGATGAGTTTCCCGGACAACAGATCGGCTATTACGGCGCCTATTCGGAGCACCAGAACCCGCCCCGCGTTCCGGCGCACGAGCAAGTGCTGGTCCTCATGACCTCGTGGACGAAATCGTTCTTCGAGCCCCTGAGCCGCCCAGGCAACCGGGCCTTTCGCGAGAAGGTGGCCGCCTTTTCCGCCACCTGCCCGAAGCTGGCCATCCGCGATTACGACGGATTATCCGTCTGGTGGGGATTCGGCCCCTTCACGCTGGCCGATGTGCACGCCGCCGACTACGCCTGGTACCACCAGCACGGCGTGCAGGGCATCATCACCGAGGCGCATACCGGCTGGGGGCCCTGGGGATACAGCTACTACCTGACCAGCAAGCTCTGGTGGAATCCCTCGCTCGATCTGGACGCCTTGAAGGAGGACTATGTCCGCAGCGCCTATGGCGCGGCCGTCGCGCCGATGCGTCGCTATCACCAGCGCCTGGACGAAGCCGTGGTCTATCCCTCACCG
>JAAYZJ010000355.1 GCA_012514915.1 Lentisphaerota bacterium
GCGCCGCCAGCGAGGACTGGACGTAGGGCGCGTAGATGGCGGGCAGGCGGAAGCGCCCCGGCGCCCGGCCCTCGCGGGCCTCGCAGTCCCGGAAGACGCGGCGCATCGACTCGACCGCGTCGCGGTCTATCAGCACCGTGGCGCCCTCGTGCTCCAGGAAACTGTCGCCGCGCAGCAGCGCGCGCTGGATCTCGGCGGGGGCGAGGCGCCGGCCGCCGGCCGCCTCGTAGGCGATGCCGACCTCGAAGCCGTCGCGCCCGTCGCCGCCGGCCTCGATCGCGACGACCGGTATCGCCATGTCGAGGCTGTCGAAGTGCTCCCGGACGCGGCCCTCGATCTCGATGCGCCAGCCCTCGCGCCGCAGCACCGTCAGCTCGCCGCCGAGGAAGTTGAGCACCGCGCGCGGCCCCACGATGTGGTCCAGCGCGTCGCCGCGGTCGCCGCCGAACCCGGCGGCGTTGATCCGCGCCAGGGCGCGCTGCTCAGCGGGCAGGTTGCGCGTGAAGTAGTGCAGCAGGTCGTCGGGATCCGGCACGCTGATGGCGCCGGGAATCTCGGGCGCGCCGGCGACGACCTCCTGTCCGCCGTAGTCGGCGTGGAGTTCCGCCGCCAGCGAGGCCGAGCTCCCCTTGACGCGCAGCCGGAAGAGCGGCGTGCCCGGATCGGACGAGAAGAGGTCGGGCGTGAGGTCCGTGGCCAGGGGCACCGCCTGCCGGAGGCGCGGCAGCTCGTTGGACAGGAAGGCCATCACGTTAGCGCGCGGGATCACGACCGGCTCCCGGTAGAGGCCGTGGTAGGGCAGGGGCAGCACGGGTGTCACGGGCCAGAGATGTCCCGCGCCGAACGCCCAGCAGCGGTTGTGCATGGCCAGGTAGCGCGGAAAGCGGCCGGCCTCGAGGAAGGGCAGTTCGGTGTGCGCGAAGAAGAGCAGTTCGCCGTTCTCGTGGTCCAAGTCCATCCGCACGAGCATCGGCAGGGACTGGGCCTGGACGGAGATCCTGGTGCCGTCGCCGACAAAGAGCGTGCGGTTCTGGCAGACGGCGATGACGTTGAGGAAGTCGGCGGCGTTCATCGCCAGGCGTCCGCCCAGACGCGTCTCGGCGATGTCCTCGAGTACCAGCAGCAGGGTATCGTCTTCGCGGGAGAGCCGCACGGGTCGGCGTTTGCCGAGGGTGTCGGGCGCCACGGGGGTGGGCTGGCCGTCGAGCTGCAGGGCGCACTGCAGCGTGACTTCGCCGCGGTCGAACTGGTCGGCCCAGTCGGCGGGGAACTGGAGCAGCACGCAGGCCGGGGTGCCGCCTGGACTGCGCGCCACGCCCTCGTCGAAGAAGGCCTCCTTGCGGCGCGCGTGCCGCTGCTCCTCGATGTAGCGCTGCTCGCGCAGTGGATCGGTTGCGCGGCGCATCAGGCTGATGGCAACCGCCGCGACGTGCGCGCAGACGAGGCCCTGCTCGCGGTTGGCGTAGCAGCCGCAGGCGCTGTCCACCAGTCCGTTGGGCAGAACCGTGAAGCGGCACGCCATCGTGCCGTTCGGGCGGACCACAAGTCCGGTCACGCGGTTCCCCTCGCAATCGGCCCGCAGAACCTCGCCGCGTCTGGCGCGCGCCTCGCCGTCGTCGTAGACGGCCTGGCCGCACCATCCGACGATCTGCTTCTGCGTCAGGACCAGCTTGTCCGCCATGCCGCGCCTGCCTGCCTAGCGGCGGCCCCGCTCCGCGAGCATGGCGTTGATGGCGGCGGCGGCGCGCCGGCCCTCGCCCATGGCCAGGATCACGGTTGCCGCGCCGAGCACGATGTCGCCGCCGGCGTAGACGCGGTCGAGCGAGGTGCGGCCGTGCTCGTCGACGACGATGTGGCCGCGGCGGTCGCTCGCGAGGCCCGGGGTCGTCTGCCGGATCAGCGGGTTCGACTCGTTGCCGATG
The DNA here is from genome assembly GCA_012514915.1 of Lentisphaerota bacterium. GTDB lineage: Bacteria > Verrucomicrobiota > Kiritimatiellia > RFP12 > JAAYLN01 > JAAYLN01. The sequence continues at coordinate 1,923 of JAAYZJ010000355.1, forward strand.
GCGACGATGACCGTGTCGACCTCTATGGTGAACTCGCTGCCCGCGATCTCGACCGGGCTGCGCCGGCCCGAGGCGTCGGGCTCGCCCAACTCGTAGCGCAGACACTCCATCGCGCGCACGTGTCCCGTCTCGTCGCCCAGGATGCGCCGGGCGTTCTGAAGCATTTCGAAGACCACGCCCTCCTCGCGGGCATGGGCGACCTCCTCGACGCGTGCGGGCATCTCCTTCTCCGTGCGGCGGTAGAGCAGGCGCACCGATTCGGCGCCGAGGCGCAGCGCCATGCGGGCGGCATCCATGGCGACGTTGCCGCCGCCCAGCACCGCCACGCGTTTCGACACGTACATCGGCGTGTGGGCATGCTCCTTGTCGTAGGCGCGCATCAGGTTGGCGCGCGTCAGGTACTCGTTGGCCGAGAAGACCCCGACGAGGTTCTCCCCCTCGATCTCCATGAACTTCGGCAGGCCGGCGCCGGTGCCGACGAAGACGGCGTCGAAGCCGTCCTTATCGAGCAGATCGGGCAGGCGGCGTGTCCGGCCGACGACGAAGTTCGTCTCGATCCGCACGCCCATGGCCGTCAGCGCGTCGATCTCCCGCTGCACGATGACCTTGGGCAGACGGAACTCGGGGATGCCGTAGACCAGGACGCCGCCCGGCTTGTGAAAGGCCTCGAAGAGGGTGACCGCATGCCCCGCGCGGCGGACATCGGCGGCGACGGTGATCGAGGCGGGGCCGCTGCCGATCACGGCCACGCGGTGCCCCGTCGCGGGCGGCAGCGCGGGGAGCGTGGGGGTCGCGGTGGCGCGGTCCAGGTCGGCGACATACCGTTCGAGGCGCCCGATGCCCACACCGAGTTCGGGGTTTTTGAGCGCCTTGCCGAGCGTGCAGGGGGCCTGGCACTGGGTCTCCTGCGGGCAGACCCGGCCGCAGACGGCCGGCAGCAGGCTGTTCTCGCGGATGATCGCGATGGCGTCGGCCATGCGATCCTCGGCGATGGCGCGGATGAAGTCGGGAATCCGGATCCGGACGGGACAGCCGCCCACGCAGGGGGCGTTCCTGCACTGCAGGCAGCGCAGCGCCTCGAGCCGCGCCTGCGCGGCGGAATAGCCCAGCGCCACCTCGTTCATGTTCGCGCGACGCGCGGCGGGCTCCTGCACCGGCATCTCCTGCGGGGGGATGGCCATGCGGTCGCGCGGGGTCAGTGTCCGGCCTTCAAGCTGGGCGAGCAGGGCCGCGGCGGCGGCCTCGAGTTCATGGGGAGTCTTCATGGTCTGGGTATCGCGGACAAACCGTGTTGAGCGGGTGGAGGGCAGCGGGCGGGCGGACGGCTACGGTTGGCGGGCTTCGAGCCGGGCGTCGAGCCGGCAGGCGTGCTCGCGGTGATGGGCCTCGTGCTCCGCATCCTCCTGCGGCTTGTAGGCGCGCAGGCGCTTGATCATGTTGTCGAAATCGACCTGGTGGCCGTCGAATTCGGGGCCGTCCACGCAGACGAAGCGCGTCTGGCCGCCAACCGTCACACGGCAGCCGCCGCACATCCCCGTGCCGTCGATCATGATCGTGTTGAGCGACACCAGCGTGCGGATCTTGAAGGGACGCGTCGTTTCGGCGCAGAACTTCATCATGACCGGCGGGCCGATCGCGACGACGCAGTCGGGCGGCGGTTGCCGTTCGCAGAGTTCCCTGAGCGGCTCGGTGACCAGCGCCTTGCGGCCGTGGGAGCCGTCGTCGGTGACGACGATCAACTCGTCGGCCAGGGCCCGCATCTCCTCCTCGAGGATCACCAGCGAGCGGTTGCGGGCGCCGATGACGACGATCACCCGGTTGCCGGCCGCCTTCATCCCCTGGGCGATCGGATAGAGGGGGGCGACGCCGATGCCGCCGCCGACGCAGACCACCGTGCCGACCTTCGCGATATGCGTGGGGGTGCCCAGCGGGCCGAGCACCGCCGGAATCGAATCGCCCACCGCCTTGTCGGCCAGCAGATGCGTTGTGCGGCCGACCGTCTGGAAGACGAGCGTGATCGTCCCCGCGCCCGGATCGGCGTCGGCGATCGTCAGGGGTATGCGCTCGCCCCAGTCGTCGTCGACCTGCAGGATGATGAACTGCCCCGGCTTGCGCTCGGCGGCGATGAGCGGCGCCTCGA
>JAAYZJ010000356.1 GCA_012514915.1 Lentisphaerota bacterium
CCCGGCGAAATCGAGTGGAACATGGTAGTGGATGCGGCACGGGCGGGCCGGCGTCCTGACGTTCCAGGATGTCAGCCGTTCGGGAGTCAGGTCGGCCCAGCTTATCAGGGTGCCGTCGGCCTGGAGGAGCTTCGCCTGATGCAGATACACGGTGTCCTGCGCAAAGGGAAACAGCGCATAGACGGCCGCCTGCGAAGACCGGGTTTCCAGGGCGGCGCTGAGTTGGACTTTGGATAAACGTATGCTGTGGCGCTGCAGCAGCCTGAGACTGTCGGACAACGACTCGAACTGTACGGCGAGATGACAGGTGTCGAAGCAGATCCCGATGTGGCGGTACAGGATCCGCTCGGCCTGCGGCATCGTCAGTCCCTGCTGGCGGCACAGCCAGGCGACGCCCAGCGGCAGGAGGGACCGTTCAAAAAAGGCGATGCATCCCGACGTCGTCTCGAGCAGGCAATCGGGTTCGGGCTCCAGGCCGAGGTGCAGCAGCCGTCCGGTGCGCGCCTCGATCGCATGCAGGGCCAGGGCGGCATCCGCCAACCGCTCGCAAATCTGGACGATTTGATCGGCGGACAGCAGCGGCTCCCCGTAGGCCAGCGGCAACGTACTGATGCTGCCATCGACCCCCTCGGGCAGGAGCGCGGCCAGCACATCCGCGACGCCCAGCGTGTAGTCGAGCCGCTCGCGCTGCGCCCAGTCGGGCAGGTAGACGCCGGTCTTGACCGGCTGGCCGTGAAAGGGTCCGTAGGGAAAGGCATTGACGGTGAACACGTAGCAGCCCAAACGGTCGAGCACGCGCCGCAGCGTGTCAACCGCGCCCGGCGCGGCAAGGTCGTCGAGGGCCCGCCGGCCGATGCGCAGGCCCAAGCCGAAGGGGCGGCCGGGGCAGATCGCCGCCTTGACGGCGGCCGCCTCCTGCTCGATCGCCGCCTGCTGGTCCGCCCAGGCCTCGCCGGGATGGATATTCAGGCAGTACGTGAGATGGGTCGAGTCGGACAATCGCATGGCTGGTGCTCCAGTTAGCGCGTCAGGGGGCGATGATCGTGCTCGGCGCAGGGTTGCCGCCGGATCGGTTCGCGAGCAGCGTCCGGTCATAGAAGATCACGTTCAACGCCCCCGCCAGTGCCTGATCCTTGAGCGGCTTGGGCAGCAGGGGGATCTGGAAGGCGATCAGCATGTCGTTCTGCGGACGGGCCAGCGTGCCGCCGCCCAGCATGATCATGGGCAGGCGCGCCGTGCGGCGGTCGTTGCGCAGCTGCAGCACCAGATCGAGTCCCGCCGCATCCGGCAGCGATTCATCGAGGATCAGGACATCGGGGGGATTCACCCGGCATTCCTGCAGCAGGTCGTGCGCGGTGCGCAGGCTGGACACCGGGTAGCCCTGGCGGGAGCAGACCAGGCAGACCTGGTCGAGCAGGGATCTCTCGTCAACCGCCACCAGCACCCGCGGCGAGGGCGTCAGGGAGAGCACCACACTGACCTGCGTGCCGTGGTCGGTGCCCGGCACCGGGCTGTCGATCAGCAGTTTGCCCCCGTGCAGCTCGATCA
>JAAYZJ010000357.1 GCA_012514915.1 Lentisphaerota bacterium
ATGGTGCCTGAAGACGTTGTCAGCATGCCCTCGGAGGTCTGGGTCGACGACAACTACACGGCGGAATCGTGCGGCGGCCACGTCTGGGGCTACGACGCCTTCGACGTGATTCAGGACGGCATCGACGCCGTCGCGGACGGTGCCGTCGTGCACGTCGCCCATGGGATCTACGCGGAAGCCTTGACCATCGCCAAATCGCTGGCGTTGATCGGCGACGCGGACGGGGTGCTGCCATGCCTCTCGTTGCCCGACGGCACGGCGGGAATCGTCGCCATCATGGCCAGCAACGTCACGATCGAGAATCTACGCCTGGTCAAGGAGGACCAGAGCGCCGATACCGCCATGGTGAACATTCCGCGAGGCGGAACGTGGCCGAGCTACACGATCGCCTATGAAGAGATCACCCTGCGGAATTTGGTTGTCGAGAAGGGGCGCCGCGCCGTCTCCATCACGGCGGGGGATGTCACGATTGAGGATTGCCGTTTCCTCGATCAGTCCCGCGACGCCTTGTTCATCAATGCCGTTGCGGGGACCACCACGATTCAGGGCAACTTCTTCCGCGGCGATCCTGCCACCAGCAAGAAGGCCATTCTCTTCGAGAATTACAGCGGAAACGACCCCGCCGTCAGCGGCACGATCATCGTCGCGGACAACACGTCGGAGGGGAAGAACAACTTCCTGGTGTACAACCAGTGGCTCGATGCCGACGCGACGGTCGATCTTCAGATCAGTCGTAACACCATCCAGGATCCCGGGAGCAACGCGATCGTGATCTACGATCCGCGCGAATACGCCCCATCTTTTGATCCAGCTAGCTTCCTGAAGATCGGAGGGATGCAGGTGCAAGGCAACCGCTTCTCGGGCATTCCGGCCGGGAAGGCGGCCGTCGTCAACCCGGAAGATCCGGTCAACACGCTGGTTGTCGACGCGGCCAGCAACTGGTGGGGAGCGGCGGATGGTCCCGCGGGCGCGGGTGGCGGCTCGGGCGGGGCCATCGCCGGCGCGGTCGACTTCACCCCTTGGTACAGCGATGCCGCCCTGTCAAATTTGGTCCCCTACAACCTCCGCCTCGACAGCGCCGTGATCGGCGAACACGCGCCGATCGGAAGCGTGGTCGGCCAATTTGTGGTGGACGACGACGACGCGGGCGACATCCACGCCTTCCGGCTGGTGGACGGCAACGGCACAAACGATGCGGACAACGCCAGCTTCGTCGTCGACGGGGCTACGCTCAAGACCGCTGTCGCCCTTGCCTATGCCCGGAGGACCAGCTACCGCATCTTCGCCGAGGTCGATGACGGTCGCGGTGGAACCAACCATGCCGCGCTGGTGATCAACGTGCTCAATGAGAACGATCCGCCCGTGGCAGGCCACATCCATCTGGTGGCGATTGCTGGTCGTTCGCTGGCGTTCGATCCGGCCGCCTACTGCCAGGATATCGACGGCGATTCGCTCACGGTGAACGTGGCCGCGCCGCCCGCCGGACTTGATGTCGCACGCGAGGACGGCCTGTTTGGGTTTATCGGACAGCCCGCTCAAGTCGGGACGACGGTGTCGTTCGCGTACACGGTCAGCGACGGGGCGCTATCGGCGCAGGGGCTGATCGAGATCGAGGTCGTCGGAACGGACGAGGCATATCTGGGCAAGGCCATGAAGGTGAGCCTCATCCAGCCATCGGCCGACAGGAGTTCCTGTGTCCTGCGCTTCCCGGCGGTCATGCCGGAGACGGGATCGATATCCTATGCCGTCATGCAGTGTGCCAATCTTCAGGCGGGAGAGTGGCGTGTGGTCTCCGGGGCCGAAACGACCTTCATCCCGTCGTCCGACGGATACTATGGCGAAATGGTGGTTGTCGTGCCGCTTCCCGTCGGCACCCCACGGATGTTCTTCAAGATCCAGGCCACGCTCGACATGCCCTGATCGATCCGCTGTGGATTGACTTGGTGTGATGGCACCTCGGGCGGTACTATTATCCCGCGGAGGTGCTGCCAGGCCATTCAAGCATCCTCCGCGCCGCCGCGCCACTGCGGGAGTTTCTCTTCTCCCGGCGAACAGGAAGCTGTGGCGCCGACGGTCCTCCGCCGTCGCGAATAAGGAGCCGAAGCGACACTGCTTTCACTACCGCCGGCGACGGCGGGGGCCAGCGCGCCGGCGGCTACTGTCCAGCGGCTTGCGGAGCGAAAACGGGGGCCAGCGCGCCGGCGGCTCCCTGGTGCGCCGCCAGATGGGAGGCGTTGCCTGCCTGCAGGGCGAGGATGCAGTGAATGACGTGATCCTCGGCCGTCTGCGCCGGCGGGAGCAACCGCAGTCGCTCGGCGGGGTCGATTTTGTCGATGCTCAGCACGACAGGGCGGCTTGATCCGTCGGCGGCGAGGAAGGCCGCCTCGATTTCGCCCTGCTGGATGGCGGTCGGAATAATGCGCCGTTCGTTCCCCATGTAACGGATGACGATCTCCTTGCCAATCAGCCCGCGCAACGCGTGCTCGACGAGCGGGGTCGAGCGGGGAAGGCGCTGCAGAGCGGCGTGCATCTCCCGGTAGCGGGAGTCCGTCGCGGAGCGGACCAGTTTCTCGCTGTACGCGATGGCGCCGGCGATGTCTTCATTCCGCAGCAAGTCGGCGAGCGCGCGCAGCGGTTCGGCAGCGAGCCCCGTTGCACCGCCAGAGGTGGTGGCTGACGGCGAATGATCCGGGGCCGCGGGGTCTGCAAGGCCGGGCGTGGTGAGATGGGCGGCTGGCGAGGGAGACTCCGCCGGCTTGGCCGTCGGTTCGGGCGACGACGGCGGCGGGACAGTTTCCGGTTGCGGCGTCAACTCCTCCAGGACGGTGGAGAAGCTGGGCAGGGGCAGGTCGATCAACAGGTAGGATGGCATCCCCAGCGGATTGCCGAGCCGGCTGTTGCCCAGGACGACGAACCAGATCAGCAACAGGAGCCAGAGGAGCGGACGGAGGCGCGACCGCGGGGAGAGGGCCGGCCGCGTGGCCGGGGTGGACGCAGACGCGCCTGAAACGGCAACGGGGCGACGACGTATGCGGGAGGCGCCGGCAAACGGGGCGATGGTGCTGCCGGCATGACTCGCCGGGGGATTGACAATGTCCTGGTTCTTCTGGAGGCGGTGGATGTCGTTCAGCACCTCCTTCCAGGTGGCCGGCCGCGCGTCCGGCGCCTTCATCATGAGGCGGCACAGCAAATGACAGAGACCCGTCGGCAACTGGTCGTTGATGGTGCGGGGGTGGGGTATCTGCCCCGTGAGCTGCTGCTGCAGGATGTCGTAGTGATCGCGCCCCTCGAATGGCGAGACCCCGGTGACGAGGAAGTAGAGGACGGCGCCGAAGGCATACATGTCGGCACGGGTGTCGATGGCGCTGTCGCCGCGGGCCTGCTCCGGCGCGATGAAGTGCGGCGTGCCGACGATGTGGCCGCCGTCGGCCGCGATGGGGTTCCGCCCCTCGACGACCTGGACCGCCAGCGTGAACTCGGAAAGCTTGAGGACC
>JAAYZJ010000358.1 GCA_012514915.1 Lentisphaerota bacterium
GCACGCGGCGATCTCCTCCGGCGTACCGGCCGCGACCAGTTCCCCGCCGGCATCGCCTCCCTCCGGGCCGAGGTCGATGATGTAGTCGGCGCGGCGGATGATGTCGAGATTGTGCTCGATGACGAGGACGCTGTTGCCGGCATCGCGCAGCCGCAGCAGCACATCGAGCAGCTTGTCGACATCGGCGAAGTGCAGCCCGGTCGTCGGCTCGTCGAGCAGGTAGAGGGTGTGGCCCGTCGCCGGGCGACTCAGCTCGGCCGCCAGCTTGATGCGCTGCGCCTCGCCGCCGGAGAGCGTGGTCGCCGCCTGCCCCAGTTGCACGTATCCCAGGCCCACTTCGGAAAGCGTGCGCAATTTGGCGGCGATCTTACGCACCGGCCCGAAGACTTCGAGCGCCTCGTCGACGGTCATCGCGAGGATCTCGGCAATGGTGCGCCCGGCATACTGGACTTGCAGGGTCTCGCGGTTGTAGCGCAACCCGCCGCATTGCTCGCAGGTCACATACACATCGGGGAGAAAATGCATCTCCATCCGCAGCGAGCCATCCCCTTTGCAGGTCTCGCAGCGCCCGCCCTTGACGTTGAAGCTGAAGCGTCCAGGACCGTAGCCGCGCATCTTGGCGGCGGGCGTCGCGGCAAAGAGGGCGCGGATCGGCGTGAACGCGTCGGTATAGGTGGCCGGATTGCTGCGCGGCGTGCGGCCGATCGGGCTCTGGTCGATCTCGATCACTTTGTCGAGGTGCTCGACGCCGCGGATCGAGCGGAACGCGCCCGGCCGTGATTTGGCGTTGTGAAACGCGCGGTCCAGATGTTTACGGAGGATCTCGTCGACGAGGGTGCTCTTGCCCGAGCCGGAAACGCCTGTGACGCAGACGAGGCAGCCGAGCGGGATCGCGACATCGATGTCGCGCAGGTTGTTTTCGCGCGCCCCCTCGATGCGCAACCACTGTTTGCCCGGCTTGATCCGCACGGCCGCGGCGCCGATGCGGCGCTCGCCGGTCATGTAGGCCGCGGTCAGGGAGCCGCGCTGCGCGAGCAGCCCGGCGCAGTCGCCCTGGTAGACGAGCTGGCCGCCGTGCCGGCCGGCACCGGGTCCGAGATCGATGACGTGGTCGGCCGTGCGGATCATCTCCGCGTCGTGCTCGACGACGACGACCGTGTTGCCGCGGGTCTGGAGCTGGCGCAGCATCGCGATGAGCCGTTCGTTGTCGCGGGGATGGAGCCCGATCGTCGGCTCGTCGAGGACATAGAGGACGCCGACCAGCCCCGAACCGATCTGCGTGGCCAGGCGGATCCGCTGCGTTTCACCGCCCGAGAGGGTCGAGCTTTCGCGGCTGAGCGTCAGATAGTCGAGGCCGACATCGACGAGCACCTGCAGGCGCCGCCGGATTTCCTTGAGCACCTCGCCCGCAATGCGCGATTCTTGCTCGGTCAAGCCGAGTTGTCCGAAGAACTGGCAGGCGGCGCGGATCGTCAGCCCCATGACCTCGACGATCGAGCGCTCCCCTACCGTGACGGCGCAGGGTTCCGGGCGCAGCCGCGCCCCGTGGCAGGCCGGACAGGTCTCGAGCGTCATGTACTGCCGCAGACGCTCGCGGACCTCCTCGATGTCGGTCTCGGTGTAGTGGCGGTGCAGGGCCGGCAGCACCCCCTCGAAAGGCTTCTGGTGCTTGTGCGTGACGCCGCGCATCCGAAAGCGGATTTCGATCGCTTCGTCGCCCGATCCGTGCATCAGGATCTTGCGGATCCGCGCCGGCAGTTTCTGATAGGGCATGTTCATATCGATGGCGTAGGCGCGCGCGACCTCCCGCAGCAGATGGCGGTGGTAGAGGACGACGCGGTAGCCGCCGCGGCGCCAGGCTTGGATGGCGCCTTCCTCGAGGCTCAGCGCAGGATCCGGGACGACCCGTTCCTCGCTGAAGACCAACTGCGAGCCGAGTCCGGCGCAGGTCGGACAGGCGCCATGGGGACTGTTGAAGGAGAAGTTGCGCGGCTTGAGGTCTTCGAAGCTAAGCTGGCAATGCGGGCAGGCGTTGCGTTCGGAAAAGAGCACCTCGGACTCGACACCCTGCGGATCGGCGAGGAGCGCGATCAGCAGGCCGCCGCCACGCTTGAGCGCCAGTTCGACGGAGTCGGTCAGCCGGGTGCGGATGCCCTCGGCGACAACCAGGCGGTCGATGACGGCCTCGACCGTGTGGTTGCGCTTTTTGTCCAGCTTGGGAGCCTCGTCGATCTCGACGAGCTTGCCATCGACACGCACGCGGGCGAAACCCTCGCGACGCAGCTCATCGAACAGTTCCTGCTGCCCGCCTTTGCGACCGCGGACCAGCGGGGCGAGGAGTGTCAGCCGTGTCCGTTCGGGCCGGCCCAGGAGCTGGTCGACAATCTGCTCGGCATGCTGCCGCTCGACGGGTCGACCGCACGATGGACAGTGGGGCTGGCCGATGTTGCCGTAGAGCAGGCGGAGATAGTCGTGGATCTCCGTGGTCGTGGCGACGATCGAGCGGGGATTGTTGCCGGCGGTTCGCTGTTCGATGGCGATGGCTGGCGAGAGGCCGACGATCTTGTCGACCTCGGGCTTCTCCATCTGGCCAAGAAACTGGCGTGCGTAGGCCGAAAGGCTCTCGACATAGCGCCGCTGCCCCTCGGCATAGAGGGTGTCGAACGCCAGCGACGACTTGCCCGACCCGCTCAGCCCCGTGATGACGGTCAGCTTGTTGCGCGGAATCCGGACATCGATACCCTTGAGATTGTGTTCGCGCGCACCGTAAATGCAAATGGCGTCTTCCATGGGCGGTGATTATAGCGCATGGACGACCGTCTTTCGAGCCCGGCCGCGACACCCCCGACAGCCCGTCGTCGGCTTCATGCTTTACTTTAGTCCGAAAAAGGGTTTACATGGTCTTGTTGACTCTAACTACAGCCGCGCATCACCCCCGCCTGTGTCGGGCGAGACGGTGCCGAGCCGTACGCGCGCCATCGACAGGAGACTAAGCATGAACAGTCGCGCCGCATTCAAGCCTGCATCGTGCCTTGCGCTCGTGACGTCCATCGGCCTGCTGTGGCCGGCGGTTCTGCCGGCCCGCATCAAGCTGATCACGCTGCCGCTGCGCGAGCGCGTCGAAATCCAGCTAGACCACCCCGACGTCACGCTGGTCGAGGAGGAGCGGATCGTTCA
>JAAYZJ010000359.1 GCA_012514915.1 Lentisphaerota bacterium
GGACTGACGGCCACGCGGAGGCGCGGTTCGACCTGCGCGGTCTCATCGATCCCGCGCGACTTTGCTGCCGCATGGGCCTCGTTCCGAGCTGTAGAACGTATCGGACCGTTCCCCCACTGGGTGCGCGATCCGGTACGTCCCGCGCGACCGAGGCCGGCGCTTCGGACCGCAGCAGAGGGAGGTCCCCGCGAGCCGGCGAAACGACCGCGAATTGCAGGTTTGCCTCAGCGCCGGATCGCCGCCAGCAGGCGCACCAGCATCTCCTGGTTTTGCCAGGCGGCCGCCGCGTCGAGCGGCGGCGAACCCGCGAGGAACTCACGGATCAGCAGGCGCATCGGATCGGGCCGCGGCTCGTCGATGCCGTCGTTCGACCGGTAGCGCATGCGGAAGAGACCGTCGGGCCCAGCCTCGCCGATCAGGTCGAACGTTGTCGCATCGAGGGTGATGCGGCGCACGTTGGCCGGTTCCCCCGTGGTGAAACCGACCGCCAGTTGCACGTCGACCGAGCCGCTGTCCGCCGTCGGCACCACGAAGGCCAGTACGGCGTCGTGCCCGCCCGCCGTGACCTGCAGCGACGCCCAGTCCGGAACCCGTCCGGGCAAGAGGGTTTGCAGAGCCGCCACCAGATGCGGGCCGAGGTCGATCCAGGTCTGCGCCGGGTTGGGGGCACGGCCGCGGACCGGCGAGCGGAGCTCGAGCGCGATACGTCGCGGCGCCCGCGCGCCGCGGGCCTGCAGCAGGCCGGCGCACGTGCGGGCGGCAACCGAGAACTGCGAGCAGAGGCCGAACTCGAGGCCGTGCGCCTGCGCCATCTGAACGACGGCCTCGGCCTGGGCCAGCAGCGCCGCATCGTCGAGGGCCGGATCGAACACAAGCGGTTTCTCGCACAGCACCTGGCGTCCGTCCTGCAGCGCCTGGAGCGCCTGGGCCGCGTGGCAGGACGCCGGCGTGCAGATGTCGACGATGCCGGGGCGCACCTCGCGCAGCAGGGTGCCGAGATCGGTGTAGACCGCACCATCGAAACCGAACATCGCCCGGAGCTTGTCGGCGCTGGCCTGCGCGCTCTCAGGCGTCCGTCCCAGGATCGCTGCCACCCGGGCGCCCTCGACGCGCCACCAGTTCGCATGATGGCGCCCAATGCCGCCCGCTCCAAGCACTGCCACGGTCGTTTGCATCGCATCCTTCCTTTCGTGTCGAGACTCCCGACGTCCCCCCATTCCGGCTAGCGCGCGACCAGCACGGGGCACGGCGCATGGTCGAGCACCTGCTGCCGCTGGCGGAAGAGCAGTTCGAAGCGGACCTGACTCGAGTCGAACGCGCCGATCACCAGCAGGTCGACGCCGCGCGACTCGACCTCGCGCGGCACGACCAATTCGCTGTTGCCGGTGACGCTGACCGCCTCAAGCGTCACGCCATGCCCGTGCGCGACCTTCCGGGCCGCGTCGAGATGGCGGTTGCCGCTCTCCTTGAGCCCCCCCTCGAAATCCTCCATTTCCGCCGGCGTCAGGACGTTGGCGCTGAGGAGTTGATGCAGCGTTTCGAGCTCGATGACGTGCAGACCGGTCAGCCGCGCCCGCAGGGCGCGGGCCAGGTTGGCGGCCAGCTCGACGGCGCGCGCCGCGCTATCGGTACCATCGACCAGCACCAGGATGTGCCGGATATTCAGATCTTTAGGCATCGGCGGGCTCCCTGCCCTCCTCGAGGGCCAGTCGTTGCTTGATCATGCGGAGATTGACGAACGCCTCGCGCTCGCGTTCCTCCAAGCTGGCGGAGATGAAGTCGATCGTCGCCTCGTATTCGGGCATGAAGATACGCGAGAGCGCATTGCAGCGGCGCTGGGTCTTGCGCAGCTCGCGGGCCAGACGCAGCACGGCGTTCTCCAGCTCGGCGAGCTGGCCGAGCAGCGGCAGGGCCGCCAGAAAGCGCGTCATGGCGTCATCGACCCCGGCCGATGTGCCGCCGAGCCCGAACTGCGCCTGTTCCTCCGCGGCCCGGATGGCCACCGTGGGGAGGCGGATGCCCATGACGACCTGGTCGCCGAGCGTGACCTCGTGGCGCAGGCGGACCGCCAGGGCGGCATCGTCCAGCGCCGCCGAACCGATATCCAGCGAGGCCTGCCGCAGGGCGGCGAACGCGGGGCCGAGCGCCTCGGCGACCCGGCGCTCGATGTCCCGTGCCCGCCCCAGGCGGCTCATCAACTCGTAGACCAGGATCTGGCGCTTCTGCTCGAGCAGGTCGTAGCCGTTCCGCGCGAAGTCGAGCTGGCGGCTGAGCGCCAGATGGTTCGACTTCGTCGGCGCGACATTGAGCGGCCGGGCCATCAGAGCGGGTCTCCCTTCGCCGACGCCGCGGCGGCAACCCCCTGGGCGTAGTGGACGTCCAGCAGGGCATCGCTCACGCGGTGGAGCTCGTCGCGCGGCAGGATCGAGAGCGTCTCCCAGCCGATATCGAGCGTGGTCGCGATCGGGCGGTTCTCATCCTCGCCCTGGTTCAGGAACCGCTGCTCGAACGCCTCGCCGAACTTGAGGTAGAGCTTGTCGAGGGCGCCGAGTTCCTCGGCCCCGACGACGTCGGCCAGGCCGCGCACCCGCTTGACCCGGGCATAGCAGGCAAAGAGCTGGCTCGCCAGCGCCGGGTGGTCGTCGCGCGTGAAGCCCTTGCCGATGCCGTCCTTCATCAGCCGCGACAGGCTCGGCAGGCCGGCGATCGGCGGGTAGACCCCACGGTGGGTCAAGTCGCGGTCGAGGACGATCTGCCCCTCGGTGATGTAGCCGGTGAGGTCGGGGACCGGGTGGCTGATGTCGTCGGACGGCATCGTCAGGATCGGCATCTGCGTGATCGAACCGGTCGAGCCGACGATCCGGCCGGCCCGTTCGTAGAGGCTGGCGAGATCCGAGTAGAGGTAGCCGGGATAGCCCTTGCGGCCCGGGATTTCGCCGCGCGCCGTGCCGACCTCGCGCAGGCTCTCGCAGTAGTTGGTCATGTCGGTCAGCAGGACCAGGACGTGCTGCCCGCAGTCGAAGGCGAGATGCTCCGCCATGGTCAGCGCCATGCGCGGGGTCAGCAGCCGCTCGACGCTCGGCGCGTCAGCCAGCGAGAGAAACATCACCACGCGCGCCAGGACGCCCGACTCCTCGAAGTTGCGGATGAAGAACTCGGCCACGTCGTGCTTGACGCCCATCGCCCCGAAGACGATCGAGAAGTCGACCGACGCGTCGATCAGCCGGGCCTGCCGCACGATCTGCGCCGAGACCCGGTCGTGGGGCAGGCCGTTTCCCGAGAAGATTGGCAGCTTCTGGCCCCGGACCAGCGCGTTCATGCCGTCGATGGCCGAGAGTCCGGTCTGGATGAATTCCCGGGGATAGTGCCGGGCGGTCGGATTGATCGGCATGCCGTTGATGTCGCGCCTCTCGAGCGCCAGCGGGGCGGGCCCGCCGTCGATCGGGCGCCCGAGTCCGTCATAGACCCGGCCGAGCATGTCGGCCGAGACGGAGAGGCGGAAGTTCTCGCCGAGGAACCGTGTGCGCGTCGCCCGGTTGGAGAGCCCGGTGGTCCCCTCGAGCACCTGCAGCACGACCTGGCGGTCCGAGACATCGAGGACGCGGCCGATCCGGATCCGGCCGTCCTCGCCGACGATCTCGGCGATCTCGTCGTACCCCACATCGCGCGCGCGCTCGACGACGACCAGCGGCCCGTCGATGCGCGCGGCGCCGATCTGTTGCAGGCCGTAGTCCCGCGGTTCTCGCTTCGCCTCCGCCATGGTTGCCAATCCTCTTACTTCCGGTACTCGCCCGCCAGGGCCTCGAGCTGCGCGGCCAGCTCGGCTCCGAGCCGACCGAGGGCCGCCTGTTCGTCGTTGCCGAAGGCCGACTTGGCGCGCACGATGCCAGGCACGGCCGGCAACTGCTGGATCTTGAGCAGCGGCGCCCCCTGTTGAACGAGCTCGCGCCCCTTGAGATACAGGTTCAAGATCAGGCGCAGCAGCGTCATCTGCCGCACCGGATCGCAGTACATGTCCTTGTCGTCGAAGGCGCTCTGCGTCAGAAATCCGTCCTTCAGCAGCTCGGCGATAAACAGGATCAGGCGCTGCGAGTCGGGCAGAACATCGGGGCCGACCAGCTTGACGATCTGCTGCAGCCGCTCCTCGCGCTGCAGCACGCCGATGGCCTCGGCGCGCAGCTCGCTCCAGTCGGCGGCGCGCGCCCCCCACCAGGCCGCCACGTCGCCGGCGTATTCGGAATAGGAACGGAGCCAGTTGATCGATGGATAGTGGCGGGCATTGGCGAGTTCGCTGTCGAGCGCCCAGAAGCAGCGGATGAAGCGCTGCGTGTGCTGGGTGACGGGCTCGGAAAAGTCGCCGCCGGGCGGGCTGACCGCCCCCACGATGGTGATCGCCCCCCGTTCGCCGGCCAGCGTCGTCACGCTGCCGGCCCGCTCGTAGAACTGGGCCAGCCGCGTGGGCAGCGTGGCAGGAAATCCCTCCTCGGCCGGCATCTCCTCGAGGCGCGCGGCGAGTTCGCGCAGCGCCTCGGCCCAGCGGCTGGTCGAATCGGCGAACACGGCGACGCTGCGCCCCTGGTCGCGGTAGTATTCCGCCAGCGTGATGCCTGTGTAGATCGAGACCTCGCGCGCCGCCACCGGCATGTTCGAGGTGTTCGCGATCAGAATCGTCCGGTCCATCAGCGGCAATCCGCTCTTGGGATCGCGGATTTCGGGAAACTCCCGCAGCACCTCGGTCATCTCGTTGCCGCGTTCGCCACAGCCGATGTAGACGATGATGTCGGCGTCGGACCATTTGGCGAGCTGGTGCTGCGTGATCGTCTTGCCGGTGCCGAATCCCCCGGGAATGGCGGCCGTGCCCCCCTTGCCGATGGGGAAAAGAGTGTCGATGATGCGCTGGCCCGTGACGAGCGGCTCGGTGATGCGCAGACGCTCGCGGATCGGACGCGGCACCCGGACGGGCCAGCGCTGCATCAGCGCGATCTCGCGCGGACCAGCGGCCGTGGCGACCTCGGCGACCGGATCCAGCAGCGTGTAGTCGCCTTCGGGCGCGACGTGCCGCAGCGTGCCCGCAAGTTCCGGCGGCACCAGGATGCGGTGCTCGACCAGCGGCGTTTCGGCCACGGTGCCGATCACCTGGCCCGGTTCGACGTCGGCGCCCGCCCGCAGCACGGGAACGAAGTGCCAGCGACGTTCGGTATCGAGCGGTGCGACCTTCTCGCCGCGGCGGATCCAGGCGCCGCTCTGCGCCTGGATGCCGGGCAGCGGCCGCTGGATCCCGTCGTAGATGTTGCCGATGAGGCCCGGCCCCAGCAGCACCGAGAGGGGGGCGCCGGTGAGCTGCACGGGCGCGCCGGGCGCCAGCAGGGTGGTGTCCTCGTACACCTGGATCGTCGCCTGGCCGTGGTTCAGCTTGACCACCTCGCCGATCAGACCGCTCGCGCCGACGCGGACCACCTCGTACATCTGCGCCGCCGCCAGGCCGCTGGCGGTGATGATCGGCCCGCTGATGCGTGTGACGTGGGGACTGTCGCTCGAGGTGCTCATGACGCGGGCTCCACGGGGGCTTCGCCAACGAGACCGGTCGAGGCCGCCAGCGTTCGCCGCAGCGCGGGCCAGGCGCGCGACAACCGCGACGTCAACCGGTTGTCCCACTCCTGCCGCCCCTCCTCATCCTGCAGGAGGGGGCCGCTCGCCCCGTCGGGCAACGGTTCGCCCCACCCGATGTGCAGCCCCGGCTTGCCGGTCAGGCGACGCAGGTCGTCGATAAACGCGTCGCCCAGTGTTTCCCGGTCCGCCGGGCTCAGCCGGAGCACCAGGCGGTCGCCCGCCACACCCGCGGCGGCAGCGGCGATCAGCGACAGCAGTTCAGGCCGCGCAAGACGCGCGTGCGACGGTTCCAGAACCTGTTCCGCCTCCCGGCGGATGGCGTCGAGCTGCGCCTCGACATGCGCCGCCCGCAGGCGTTTCTGCTCGACCGGCACCTTGGCCAGCCGCATGCGGACGAGTTGGTCGGCCCGTTGCCGCGCGCGCGCCAGCGTCTCCTCGCGGAACCGGCCCGCCTCGGCGGCGGCCGCCTCGGTCAGCCGCCGGGCCTCTTGCCGCGCGCGGCGCAGCAGCCGCTCTGCCTGCCGCCGCCCGTCGGCCAGAATCTCCTCGCGCAGCCGCTCCTGCGGCGCCTGTTCGGTAACCGCCACGGTCATTGCTCCTCGAGCCCCACCCGGATGCCAACCGCCTCCTGCACAAACTGCCGCAGGGTCTTGCGCCCCGCCATCGCGCCGTCGGGGCCTGGAATCTCGGCGATCAGCGGGTGTTCGCGCGCCAGCCGGATCTCGTCGACGAGGGTACGGATCTCCGCCGCGACGACATCGGTCACGATCAGCACGCCGAGGTCGGCATCATCCAGCAGACGGCGCACGGCCGTCTCGGCCTCGGCGCCATTGGCGACGGCCTCGCCCGCGACACCGGCCAGTCGAAAGCCGCGCACGGTGTCCTCGTCGGCGATGCAGTAGAGTTTCACGGGTCAGACGATCTTCTGAACCAGCATGATGGAAATGGCAAAACCCAGCACGGCCAGCCCCTCAGCCAAGGCGACGAAAAGGATGCTGCGCGTCAGCAGATCGGGCTTCTCGGCCGCCGCACCCAGCGCCGCCGCGCCGATGCGTCCCACGGCCGCGCCCGCGCCCAGCACGCTGACGGCCATCGTCAGCGCGGCCGCCGCCGCGATCGCGATGGTCTCGCCGGCCGTGCGGGCGACAACCGCCGCGCCGGCCTCCTCGGCCCCCATCGCGGTGGTGGCCGCGGCTAGAACACAGAAATAAACCCAGGACTTGCGAATGGACATGGTTACGCCAACCCTCTCTTCCTCCGCCGCCTTCCGCGGACCGGAATGCCGTTGCGAAAGAATAGCTATGTTAGCATGCATCCCGGCTTGGGGCAATGCGCCACTTTTTGTCATTGCGCCCGCCCCCGCATTGCGGTACGCTTGACCCACTTGCCGCACGAGCTGATGCGTCCATCAACCATTTCTCGCGCGGGCCCTTCTAATCCGTATCATGGGCGCGGTGCGTGAACGACGGCTGCGCGTGAGAGGAATGACCAACGATGAACCGATCCTTCAGTTCCCTCGCTTCCGCCAGCCTGTGCGCCGGCCTGCTCGTCGCCGCCGGCTGTTCGAAGCCCGACGAGACGACCGCCCCCCCGGCGGGCAAGGAACCGGCCGTCACGGGCGCGTTTGACGCCGGCGAGCTCCTGCAGACGGCGGACGCACCCGATGCCGACGCCTCCAAGGCGCTCGTCACCGTGGACGGAAGTGTCCTGACCTACGGCGAGGCCGACGCCATGGTCCGGCGCATGCTGCTTTCGCAGGGGGCGCCCGAGGCCCAGCTCGACGCCATCCTCATGCAGATGGGCGGCGCCATGCGTGAACGCGTGGCCGATCAGTTCATTGTCTCCACCCTGCTGAAGAACGAATCGGCCGCGCGTCAGATCGAAGTGACCGACGACGAGGTCGCCGGCGCCATGAGCAACCTTGCCAGCCGCCTGCCGCCCGGCACCGACCTGGCAACGGCGCTGGCCGACATGGGCGTGACGCTTGAGCAGGTTCAGAAGGATGTCCGCGACAACGAGCGCATCCGCAAACTCTACGAAGCGGAGACCAGCAGCATCCCCCCCGCGACGGAGGCCGAGATCGCCGCCTATTACGATGAGCACGCCGACCAGTTCACGCAGGACGACGAGGTCACCGCGCGGCATATCCTGATCGGCTCGCGCGACGAAGATGCCGCCAAGAAGGCCGAAGCCAAGTCCAAGGCCGAGGCGCTGCGCAAGCAACTGATCGAGGGGGCCGACTTCGCCGCGCTGGCCGCCGAGCATTCCGACTGCCCGAGCAAGAGCGACGGCGGATCGCTGGGGTCGTTCGGCCGCGGCCGCATGGTGCCGGCCTTCGAGACCGCCGCCTTCGCACTCGAAACCAATGCCATCTCCGAGGTCGTCGAGACCCCCTTCGGCTTCCACATCATCCAGGTGACCGATCGCCAGGCGGGCGGCAAGGCCTCGCTGGAGTCGGTCCGCGAGAAGCTGGCCAGTCAACTGACCGCCCAGAAGCGCAACGAAGTCTTTGAACAGGTGATCGAAGGGCTGCGCGCCAAGGCCACCATCGTGCAGGATCAGCCGGAACCGCCTCCGGCCTTGGAGCCGGACGACCCCGTTCTGGATGCCGAGGCCGTGGACGCCCCGGCGACGGACGTGGCGCCGGAGCCCGAGGCGGCCGAAGCCGCGCAACCGGCTGCGGACTTGACCACGCCGCCGGCTGAAGCCCCCGCCGCCTTGTAACGCCCACCCTCGTACAACGACGGTTAGTAGGACACCCGCACTTGGCGCGGGTGTCCTTTTTTTGGGCACTATTCGGCCCAGGTGGTCGTCGCCTCGACGAGCACGGCGCCATCCGACTGGCGTGTCAGCCGATGGGCCACGCCCGCCGCGTGACGGGCGGCGGCGGCGCTGACCACGGTATCGCCATGCACGGCCCCCAGACGGTAGGCGATGTCGATCTGCACGAGCCGACGCGACTGCCAGGCGTCGGGCAGGGGCTCGAACAGCCATTCAACATAGTGTCCATTGTTCACGTGGCGGTTCACGTCGAGATCGGCGCGCCTCACGGGCAGCACCGCCTGCCAGACCGCTGTCCATCCGGTCGCCAGGGGCTCCGTTTCGGGCAGGTCGACGCGTGGTGTCCACGCCGGCGCCAGGTTCAGAATGTCGGGCGTGAGCCGCGCGATGCGCCGTTTGTCGACCTCGACCAGCACCCATTCGCTGGTGGCGGCGGCGAGGCGCCTCCCCGCGCCGTTGTACGCCTCGTAGTCGCGGCAGGCCACCACGCGCCCGCGGGCGCCGGTCGGCCAGGTCTTGACGGTCAGGGGATCGTCCAGCGCCGGCCATTCATCGAAACGGATCCGCATCCGCGCCAGCATCCAGGTCCGCCCGATCGCCTGCAGGGCCTGCAGGCCCACGCCGAGCTGGGCGGCATGGCTGGCGGCCCCCTCCTGCAGAAACCCGACCACCGTCGCCGCGCTGACGCGCCCGCCGGCATCCAGGTCGGCCGCATGGATCGTGAAGGTTCCGGACCATTGCGGATAGTCGCGGGGAGAACGCTCGATCGGCTGTGTGGCGATGGTCATGCCTGCCTGTTGGTGGTGATGGGCGGATCGGGGCGGGCCTACCAAAGCATGCCCACCGGCGGACAAAAGGGACGGACGTCGTCGATCGATGCCGCATCGCACAGCAGCATGGCCAGGCGATCGAAACCCAGCGCGACGCCGCCGCAGGCGGGAAACCGGCCGGCGGTCAAATCCCCCAGAAAATCCTCGTCCATCGGGTAGACGGCGCGTCCGGCGGCGCGGCGCGCGGCGGCGGCCTCCTGGAAACGGACCCGCTGCACGGCGCCATCGGTCAGCTCGGCGTAGGCGTTGGCCAGTTCCAGCCCCCCCAGATAGAGCTCCCACCGTTCGGCGACACGGGCGTCGCCCGGGACCGGCCGCGCCAGCGAGGCGGCCGGCGCCGGATACTCGGCCAGGATGCACGGGCGGTCGCGGGGCAGATTCGGCTCGACGCAGCGGACCAGGTCGCGATCGAACCGGTCGGCATCCCAGGCGTCGACCGGATCCCAGCCGGCCCAGCGGCGAAACGCCCCGCGCACCGTCAGCACCTCCCAATCGCCGCCGACATCGAGCCGCCGCCCCTGGTAGGTCAGCCACGCATCCCCGGCGACCTCGCGGCAGACGCCGACCATCAGCGCGCGGCATTCCTCCTGCAGCGCGGCGGAAGCGGCCCCGCCCCGATACCACTCCAGCAGGGTGAACTCCGGGTTGTGGCGGCTCCCCCGCTCAGCCTGGCGGAAACAGGGGCCGAGCTGGAAGATCCGCTCGGCGCCCGCCGCCATCAGCCGCTTCATCTGTAGCTCGGGCGAGGCGCGCAGCCAGGCGCCGTCCGCCGACGGACAATCGATGTGCGTCTCCTGGGCCGGCGCCGCGATGCGAACCGGGGTCTCGACCTCGATGTAGCCGGCTTCGTGGAAGAACCGGCGAACCGCCCGCGACAGGTGGTCGCGACGGACCAGGTTCCGCCAGGCGGGCAGCGGCGCATAGGAAGGGGTCATGGGGTTCCGTCAGGCATTCGCGGCCGACGCCTGCGCCGGCAACGGTTCAGCTTGGCCGCGGGCGTCGTGCCGCATCGTCTCTCCGACCCCGGCCGCGGCCGGCTGCTTCGTCTTGAAGTTCACCAGAAAGGCCCCCATCGCGCCACCGAGCGAGTAGCTGATGGCGACGAGCCAGTCGTTGTCGCGCACGAAGTTCGACAGCACCCAGAGCCCCAGGATGTTTTCGAGAAAGACGATGCTGATCATCAGGGCACGCTCACCCCGCGCGCAGGCCAGGGTGCGGCGCAGCGCGAGATACCATTCACTGCCCCCGACGGCGGCATACATCAGAAGATTGAGGAGGAGGCTCATAGTCGAGCTCCTTCCTCGGAAGAACCTGTTGGGATGAATTGTTCATGGGCTTACTCGCTTCCGTTACCCTGATAAAATAGCATATATGGCCCGATCAGGCAAGTTCAGGCTAGCGGATCTTTTCGACATATTGCCGGCCGCGGACATCACGGCCGACGATTTGCGCGCCTACGGCAGGCGGGAGTGAGCTTCTCCGATTGCCAGACAAGCGCCCTCCCCGTATACTTGCTGCCATCATGCCTACCGACAGTACCGACAA
>JAAYZJ010000360.1 GCA_012514915.1 Lentisphaerota bacterium
ACGAACAGCGAGTTCGGGTTCGACTACCTGCGCGACAACGGCATGGCGATGGGGCCCGAGCAGCTCGTCCAGCGCGGCTACCACTACGCCATCGTCGACGAGGTCGACAGCATCCTGATCGACGAGGCCCGAACCCCACTGATCATCTCCGGCCCCGCCGCCGTTTCGACCCATCAGTTCGACGATCTCAAACCGCGCATCGAGCGGCTGGTCCGCATGCAGCGCGACCTCTGCAACGTCCTGGTCCGCGAGGCCAAGGAGGCATTCGACGCCGGCGATGCCGACCGGGCCATGGAGAAACTCTACCAGGTCTATCACGGCATGCCCAAGCACAAGCAGTTTCTCCATCTGCTCGAGGATCCCGCCGTCCGCAAGCTGCACGAGCAGGTCGAGAGCATGATGCTCACCGAAATGCACAAGGAGCACGGGCGCGAGCTCTGCGAGAAGCTGCTCTTCACGATCGACGAGCGCAGCCGCGAGGTCTCGCTCACCGACAGCGGCTGCGAGCAGCTCAACCCCGCCGATCCCGAGATGTTCGTCCTGCCCGATCTCGTCGGCGCGATGTCGGCGCTGGATGGCGACGCGGCCCTCACGGGGCCCGAGCGCACCGAGCGGCGCCGCCAAATCCAGGACGATTTCATGACCCGCAACGAGCGGGTGCACAACTGCAGCCAGTTGCTGCGCGCCTACTGTCTGTACGAGCGCGATGTCGAATACGTGGTGCAGGAGAATCACGTGCTGATCGTCGACGAGTACACGGGGCGCATCCTGCCGGGGCGCCGCTGGAGCGACGGCCTGCACCAGGCCGTCGAGGCCAAGGAGGGCGTGCAGATCGAGCGCGAGACGCAGACCCTTGCCACCATCACGATCCAGAACTACTTCCGTCTCTACAAGAAGCTTGCCGGCATGACCGGCACCGCCGAGACCGAGGCCGCCGAGTTCAACGACATCTACAAGCTCGACGTCGTGCCGATTCCGACCAACCGTCCCGTGCGGCGCGTCGACGCGAACGACCTGATCTTCAAGAGCCAGCGCGAGAAGTACAAGGCGATCATCGAGGACATCACGGAGCGCCACGGCCGGGGGCAGCCCGTCCTGCTGGGCACCGCCAATGTCGACACCTCCGAGGTGCTCAGCCGCATGCTGCGCATGGCCCGCATCCCGCACAATGTGCTCAACGCCAAGAACCACGCCCGCGAGGCCGAGATCGTCGCCCAGGCGGGCCAGCCGGGCAGCGTCACGATCGCGACCAACATGGCGGGCCGCGGCACCGACATCAAGCTCGGTCCGGGGGTGGTCTGGGTCGACGAGCCGACCCTCAAGTCCCAGCAGACGCTCGATATGCCGTACCCGGGCGGCAAGACCCTGCGCCAGCTCCTGGTCGAGCGCCCGTGCGGGCTGCATGTGCTCGGGTCGGAGCGTCACGAATCGCGCCGCATCGACCGCCAGCTCCGCGGCCGCTGCGCCCGCCAGGGCGACCCCGGGTCGTCGCGGTTCTTCATCTCGCTGGAAGACGACCTGATGCGCCTCTTTGGCTCGGAACGGATGTCGGGGATCATGAGCCGCCTCGGCATGCAGGAGGGCGAGGCGCTTGAGCACCGCTGGCTCAACCGTTCGGTCGAGACCGCCCAGCGGCGCGTCGAGCAGCAGAACTTCTCGATCCGCAAGCGGACGCTGGAGTACGACGACGTGATGAACAAGCAGCGCGAGGTGATCTACGCCTTCCGCGGCGACCTGATCCGCGCCGATGCCGAGGAGGTCCGCGCGCGCATTCTCGACGTCATGAACGACCTGATTCTCTCGCAGTGCGAGGCGTTGCTGGCCAACGTGAAGGACGCGCGGGTCGACGAACTCGTCGAGTGGGTCATGCTCAATTTTCCCGTCGCCGTGCAGGCAGACGAGCTCCAGGTGTTCGCGGGCCAACCGGAGGCCGCCGGCGAGGCGATTTTCCAGCGGGTGGAGGAGGCCTACACCATCAAGTGCAGTTTCGAGGATCAGCAGGTGCTGCCGATCATGGAGCGGCAGGTCGTGCTGCAGGCGATCGACACCCAGTGGCAGGAGTACCTGCGCGCGATGGACGAGCTTCGCCACGGGGTCGGCTTGCGGGCCTACGGGCAGCGCGATCCGCTCATCGAGTACAAGCGCGAGGCCTTCTCGATGTTCGAGGAGCTGATGAACCAGATCAAGGCCGAGATTGCCCAGTCGGTCTTCCGCGCCTCGACCTCGGTCGAGAATCTGCAGCGCATGCTGGGGCGCACGGCGCCCAGCCGCCAGCGGCTTGTGCACGACGAGGTGCATGTGTTGGGGAGCGCCGTGTCCGCCGGCGGAGCGTCCCGGGAGACCTCGCCCGTGCAGCCGGCGATTTCGAATGCCGATTTTGACCGTGCCGTGGCCAGTATGATGCCGGCGGCGGCCCCTGATCCGGTCCGGCGCGAGGTCCCCAAGGTGGGGCGCAACGACGACTGCCCGTGCGGCAGCGGCAAAAAGTTCAAGAAGTGCTGCGGAAAAAACGCTTGAACCGGAACCTGTCCCTGCCGGCCGCCCTCTTGTCGGGCTTGCTGCTGTGGGTCGCCTTTCCGCCCGTGGCCCAGGCCGATGCCGCCTGGTTCGCGCTGGTGCCGTTGCTGCTGGCGCTGCGGCGGGCCACGCCGCGCCGCGGCTTCCGGCTGGCCTGGCTGGCGGGCATGGCCTTTTGGCTGGGCAATCTCATCTGGCTGTGGCGTTTGGTCGACAACGGCGGCCCCCTCCTGCTGGTTGTGTTCGGGCACGCCGCGCTGGCGGCCTACTGCGCGCTGTATGCCGGCGCCTTCGGATTGGCGTCCGCCTGGCTCTGGCGCCACCCCGTCATGGATCGCTCTCCCTGGGTCCGCCTCCTGATGGTGATCGTCGTCGCGCCGCTGCTCTGGGTCGGCACGGAACAGGTGCGCGGGACGCTGTTGACCGGTTTTGCCTGGAATGCGCTGGGCGTGAGCCAGTTCCGCAACCTGGCGCTGATTCAATGCGCCTCCTGGGGCGGCATGAGCGCCGTTTCGGCCCTGCTTGTCGCCGTCAACGGCGGCATCGCCCTGTTGCTCGAACGGACCTGGATCGATCTGGTCGTGCGGCGGCGGCTGCACCCGGCGGGAGCACCCCCGCCGTCTCTGCCGCGCGGGTTCCCTCTCCGCACCGTCGAACTCTCGCTGGCGCTGCTCCTCTGCATCGTCTGCTGGTACCAAGGCATCGACCGGGTCCGCGCGATCGACCGCCGCTGCGCCGCCGCGCCGCGCTGGCGCCTGGCGCTGTTCCACCCCGAGGCGCCCTCGTTCTTCGAGCGGGGAGGGGAGGGCGCGCTGGGCGCGACGCTCGCCCGGCTGGTCGATCACGCCGAGATCGCGGGGGCCGCCCGCCCCGATCTGTGCATCTGGCCCGAAACGATGCTGCCAGGGCCGCCGCCCTACGATGCGCCCACGCGGGAGCTCGTCCGCAACGCGACGGCGCGCACCGGCGCCCCGCTGCTCGCCGGCGGGCTCGAGATCGAGCCGGGGCCGGGCTGGGACTGGACGGTCGGTGCCCGCTACTACAATTCGGCTTTTCTTTTCGACGCTGCCGGCGAACCGACCGCCGTCTACCGCAAGCAGCACCTCGTCCCCTTCGGAGAATACATCCCCGGCGACAGGTGGCTGCCCTGGCTCGGACGTCTCTCGCCGATCGGCTACAGTTGCTCGCCGGGGCGCGTCAGCTCCATCCTGGAGGTCGGGTCACGCCAGGATCCCGCCCGCCCGCCCCTTCGCCTGAGCCCGCTGATCTGCTTCGAGGACACCCTGCCGTATCTCGCGCGCCACGCCGCGCGGGCGGGAGCCGACCTGCTGGTCAACCTGACCAACGATGCCTGGTTCGACGGCTCCAGCGAAGCCGAGCAGCATCTGGCGCAGGCCGTGTTCCGCTGCGTCGAAACGGGCCTGCCGATGGTGCGCAGTTCCAATAGCGGGGTCACGGCCGTCATCCTGCCCAACGGACGCGTGACCCGCCGGCTGGGCCGCGGCGACGGCGCGGGCGAGCCGGGACTCCTCGTCGACGAGACCGGGATCGATGCGCAGCCGATGTCGACACCGTTCCAGCGTGTGGGCCCCGCGTTTTTGGGCTTTCCAGGAACCCTGCTTCTCTTCATAATCATTCGCTTGTTTTTCCACGAGGAGCACCGGGGCCGCCGGCCGGCGATGGCGGGCGGCAAGCACGACTGAGCAACATGCGGTTTCTTTTGTACAACATCCGCTATGGCACGGGGCGCCGCACGCGGCGCGCCTGGATGGACATGCTGCGCCGAACCGACAACCATTTCGAGTCCATCACCCACTTCATCCGCGAGCTTGAGCCCGATGTCGTCGGTCTCGTCGATACCGACAGCGGCTCGTTCCGCACGAAAAACATGCCGCAGCCGCAGCGGCTGGCCGAGGTCATCGGCCACTATCACAGCTTCGGCGTCAAGTACCGCCAGCATGGCCTGCTGCGCCGCACCCCCGTCTTCGGCAAGCAGGGCAACGCCTTCCTCACGCGCGATGCCGTCCAGCGCGAGACGTTTCACTATTTCGAGCACGGGTTCAAGCGACTGGTCATCGAGCTTGAACTCCAGCAGGCCAACCTCTTCCTGGTCCACCTTTCCCTGAGGCGCCATGTCCGCAGACGCCAGCTCGACCATCTGCAGCAACTCGTCCGGACTGCCCGCAAACCCTGCATCGTCGCCGGGGACTTCAACGTGCTACTGGGGCCCGACGAGCTGACCGATTTCCTGGAATTGGCTGGACTCCAGCGTGTGAATCTCGAGAACCGCCCGACGTACCCGAGCTGGGATCCACAACGTGTGCTGGATTTCGTCTGCTATACGCCGACCATCACGCTCCGTGCGTTCGCGCTGCCGCAGGTCACCCTGTCGGACCATCTGCCGCTGGTCTGCGACTTCGAGCTGCCGGCGTGAGCGGGCCGAGCGCGGTTGCCGCCCAAGCCTCTCCGTATGACAATGCACAGGCCGTCAGGATGGACTCATCGTCCGGCGGCAGAATCAACCAACAAGGTGAGTGAGATCATGACCACGCGCGATCGCTGGACGGGTGTGCTGCAGTTCAAGAAGCCCGATCGGATACCCCTGATTCCGGGTGGCGGACGGCAGTCGACGCTGGCGGCCTGGCGCGCCCAGGGCCTGCCGGAGAACGTCGCCGACTATGTACAGCACGCCTACCGCGAAGCCGGCGGCCGACTGCCGTGGCCGGCGCCGGGAGGCGGCGGCTTCACGGTGAACGAACGGATGATGCCCACCTTCGAGGAGTGCATTCTGGAAGAGCGCGAGAACTCCCGTGTCGTGCAGGACTGGAAGGGGAACGTCTGCGAGATCGGCAAGGCGTTCACGCCGGAGTACCTGCGCAACGCCATCGATTTCGTGACCCGCCGCTGGATCAAGTGCCCCGTCGAGAGCCGGGACGACTGGGAGGCGATGAAACGGCGCTACGACGCCGATGACGCCTCGCGGCTGCCGGAGCACCCCGCCGAACAGGGCCGCCGCCTGACGGACCGCGCACACCCCGTCGTCCTCCATTTCTCCGGTCCCTTCTGGCAGTTGCGCGAGTGGCTGGGCTTCGAGAACCTCTGCATGCTGTGCTGCGACGATCCGCTCTGGGTCGAGGAGATGATCCGCTTCTGGGAGGCCTACGTCTCGCGCCTCATGGAACGGACCTTCGCCTGCTTCACCCCCGACATGGTGCATCTCTCCGAGGACATGGCCTACAAGCAGTTCTCCATGATTTCGCCCGCCATGGTCCGGCGCTTTCTCCTGCCGACCTGGCGCCGCTGGGGCGAGCAGATCCGCCGGGCGGGGGTGCCGCTCTACGGCATGGATTCTGACGGTTTCATCGGCGAACTGATCCCGCTGTGGATCGAGGCGGGGATCAACGTCTGCGATCCGGTCGAGGTGGCGGCGGGCAACGACCTGCCGGCGTTCCGGCGCCGATTCGGGCGCGACATGGCCTACACGGGCGGCGTCGACAAACGCGCCATGGCCAAGGGAGGGCGTGCGATCGAGGCCGAAATCGAGCGGCTGCGGCCCGTCATTGAGGATGGCGGCTACATTCCCGGCTGCGACCACGGCGTGCCGTCCGATGTCTCCTGGCCCAACTATGTCCGCTATG
>JAAYZJ010000361.1 GCA_012514915.1 Lentisphaerota bacterium
CGCCGGACTCTCCGTGCGGTTCGTCGCGCCGACGGCCTCCGCCGGCACGCCCGGCGACGGCCGGGCGCCCGACGCCGCGCGCCATAGCACCCCCGCCTCGAAGGCCGCGACGGCGACCGCGATGAACGCAACGACGACCACGAAGCGATGCCAGGCGGGAGAGACCGGTTTCATGACCGGGAATTATACGTTTTCCGCCCCCGATAACAAGCCATCCCCGCCGCATCACCGGAGGATCAGCATGGAGGTCCGCGAGATCATGTAGGCGGTGGTGCCGTCCGTGGCGCCGTCGCCGGGGCCGCCGGCGCCGACATCGACCGTGCCGTCGAAACCCCGCAGCGTCTCCTCGCGCGTCAGCCGGCCGACGTCACGGTCCGCCACGCGGTTCACGGCGCCCGGCAGAGGCACGAACTGCCAGACGGCGATGCGTCCGCCGCCGCCGTGGTTCGCGCTGGAGGAATAACGCGCGCCGCCGCGGGCCTGCAGCGTCCCCGTTCCCCGCAGGCGGAGGCACGACAGGAGGATCGAGCCGCCGCTGCCGCCGTAGCCTTCGTGGTAGGCGCCTTTGCCGCCGTTGGCGGTCAGGGTTCCATCGATGTTCATCGGCCCGCGCGCCAGCACATGGATGGCGCCGCCGCCCCGGCCGGCACCCGTGTAGTTCCCGTAGAAGCGCCATGCACCCGGACTCCCCGCCTCGAGCGGGATTTCCGCCTGGCCGTAGGGCGGACGCGCGATCCCGTTGGTCACCATGCTCGTGAGGTTGGTCACGCCTCCCCAGCCGCCGTAGCTGCCGCCCGTGCGACCGGCGAGCGACGCTCCCGGTCCGTTGGTATTGCCGGGATCGGGCAGATAGCCGTCCATATTGGCATTCACGCCGCCGCCCGCGGCCACATGGAAGGCCCCGCCCACGCGCGCGCCGACGATCGCCGGACTGTGGCCATCGGTATGGGGACGGTACCAGGTGTCGGCGCCGATCGTGAAGTCGCCGCCAACCCACAATTGCGATCCGAAGAGATCAACGGAGTTGGTCGCAAACAGGTGCAAACCCGCACGCTCGACGCCATCCAAGGGCGCCCGGGTTCCCGAAAGGGTCAGATTGCCGCCAACCTGAAGACTGAAGTTCTCGGGAAAGCCGATCAGGCAGTTCTCGATCGTCAGCGAGGCCGGCGACCAACTGGACGGATGACTGCCGATGTAAAGCCGGGTATACCAGAAGCGATGATCGTCCAGCACCACCGGCCCGGTCGGCGAAGCGGCCAGCAGGGTTGTGTCCGGGATGTAGAGCGTGCCCATCACCGGCAGCACCGTTGTCCCGCTAAGTTCCGGCTCAGGCGTGGCGTGAAGCAGGGCAGACGTCGATAGGCGTACAGGGGGCCGCGGGACGGGCAGCGCCGCTTGCGCGGCGGGACTGTAATGCAGGGCGATACGGCCTCCGCCACCGCTGCCGCCGTTGCCCGTGCCTGTGTTGGAAGTGCCGATGCCGCCATTGGCTCGGATACAGCCGCTTGTCGATCCCGCGAAAGTCTGGCAGTAGATCGCAATACCACCGCCGGAACCGGCTGTTCCGGTTGCAGTCGGACTCAGGCCGCAGGCCGTGACAAGGCCATCGACCGTCACCGCACCGGTCATCTCGATGCGGATCGCACCACCGGCTGGTTTGGCATTGATGCCGAAGTAGGCGGGACGGTAGCCGCCGCCGCTGCCGGGCTGCCAGGGATCGTCGGGGACGCCATAGGCTTCACCACGCATCTGGGACTGGCAGGCGGCGCCGGAACCGCCATATCCGCCGCCGCCGCCGACGTTATAGCCCGTACCATCGTTGCCGTCGCCCCCTTGCGCCGGGGCCGCCCCTGGACCTGCTCCAGGCAAGTAGCCCATGCCGTCAGCATCCAGCATGCCGCCCGCGGCCACCATCAGGTTGTTCCCCTTGAGCCAGATGCGGTGCTGCGGCACCCACTCGCCGAGTTCGTTGGGTTCGGTCACGCTCTGGGGCAGATGGGTCACCCGGCCACTGACCATCAGGGTCGTCGCCGAGAGTGAGCTGTTCCAGCCGTCGAAGGTGAGCGTCGCGCCAGACGCAATCGTGCAGGAAGACATGGTCGGCGTCGCATCGCCCAGACGCACCGCTGAGCCGGCCGGAATCGTTACCACCTGACCCGCGGTCGGAACCATGAGCAAGTCCCAGTTGTAGGGGGCGAACCAGTCATCGCTGACGGCCGACGGCAGCCAGTTCAAGTAGGTCGTATCCTCGATGGGCTCGGCAAACCAGGCACGGAAGGCCGAATGGCTCTCCAGACTCGTGATGATCAGCGGATTGTCGACGCTGGATGGCTTGCCGTCGGGAATCGAGCCGTCCCAGAAGCGGAAGGCCAGGGTGTTGGTTATGGCCTCGAGCTCCAGCGGCGTGCCGTGCGCAATGTAGCCCTCGTTGACCTGCCCCTTGTTGGTCGCCGTTCCGCCGGAGTCGTTATAAACCATCGTGATGACGCGCCACGTCGTCCCCTCGTCTCCCCAGAGCAGGCGGCCGTCGCGCGTGAGCGAGTCGCCGTTGGCGAAGGTAATCACCACACCCGGCAGCGTCACCGTCCCGGCGCCGTAGTCGTCCGGGAACGTCCCCGCGGGCGTGGCAGCCTTGAGGTAGAGGGTGCGCCCGTTCAGCGCCAGTTCGCCGTCCATCCACGGCAGACCGCCCATGCGCAGGTCAACGCCGAGCTGGACAAACGCGTTGTTCGTCAGGATGAGTTCGACGTCCTCAAGCGAACCGCCCAGAGCGGGTAGCGTCGCAAAGGACTCGGTCGGCGCCGGCAGGTCAGTGAAGTTGGACGACGCCGTGCCGATGTTCTCCTGATCGATGATCAACCGCTTGAAGGCGGCAGTTTCGAGGTAGACCGTGCCGGCGCGGCCGCCGCCGTTCCGCGCCTCGGGATGCGTATTGGCCATGATGGTCAGCGAACCGAGCGTGGTGCCGTTCGTGGCGATGACCGCGATACGTCCGCCACCGCTGCCGTAGTAGGCCGGCGTGTCCGTGTTCGCGCCGGCGCGGATGGTGCCGCTGCCGGCGACGTTTGCCGCCTGGATGAAGATGGATCCACCCGCGCCGGCGCAGGTTGTCGCTGTGCCGCCGAGTCCGCGTGACGACACGAGCCCATCGATGGTGGCCGTGCCGCCGACCCGCAGGAAGAGCGCACCACCACCGGCTCCAGCCGCGCCGCTGCCCAGGGACTCGGGTTGCGTGATCGAACCATAGGTTGTCTTGCCTGTCAGATTATTGGCCCCCGCACCGCCATGGCTGGCACTGTAACCTGCGGCGGCAATGCCCCCGTTGCCTGCTCCCGGGCCGAAGCCCGCCCGGTATCCCAGGCCGTCCAGATTGATGGACGCGTTCGGGCCGAGCGTGAAATTGCCGTCCACCGTGAGCATCAGGCGGTTGACAGCCTCAGCGCCGCCCGTTCCGTGATCCCAGTGCGCCAAATTACCGCTCTCCACGAGGACATCGCCGGTAACCAGCACGTTCGAATACAGCCCCTGGCCAGGGTAGCGAGACCAGAAGACCAGGTTGTTGCCATATCCCGGGGCCAAGGTGAGGGAGCCGATCGAACTGGCGATTTCATCTATCCGGCATTCCTTGGTCGAGTAGTAGTCGAACAGCACCGATTCGCCCGGGAGGGGCACGTGCCCCAGCGACCAGTTGTTCGAATTGCCCCAGTAGTCCCATCCCGAGGTTAAATTATATCCATCCGCGATCCAGATGTTCACTTCCGGATCCGGGGCTGTGACGGCGTTGACCAGGTAGATGGTGTTCATAATGTTGGTCAGCGTCCAGCCGCCGCCGTCCACGAGGAAGGCGCTCGTATCGAGCGAGACTGCGGCGAGGTTCAAGTTAGTCGCCATCCCCTCCGTGCCGAAACTGATCAGCTTGAGGCCGTAGTTGATGTTGGGATCGCACACAAAGGTCTGTTCCAGGGTGTCGAGCCGGATGATCAGATTGGTGCCGTTGGGCAAGGCGCTCAACTGGCCGTCGACATAGAGGGTGCCATGGTCGACACCCGGGGCGGCGCCCGCAATCTTGGTGACCACGCAATCGAAGATGCCGCCCCCCTGCCAGTTAAGATTGCCCATCATCAGCATGCCGGCGGCGGCGCGGTCGTTGATGGCGGGTGATAGCGTGCCGCCCGGCGCCAGGTTGACGGTGCCGGCCATGGTGCCGTTGCCGTCGACCGTGCCGCCCGCCTGGATGAGCACCTCGCCCGAC
The DNA here is from genome assembly GCA_012514915.1 of Lentisphaerota bacterium. Lineage (GTDB taxonomy): Bacteria > Verrucomicrobiota > Kiritimatiellia > RFP12 > JAAYLN01 > JAAYLN01. The sequence continues at coordinate 4,253 of JAAYZJ010000361.1, forward strand.
CCCGTCGCACCGGTGTCCGTGGCGTTGGCGATGCGCACCGTCGTGTTGCTCTTCACCACCAGACCGCAGGTGAAGGTGTTGTCGCCGCCCAGGGTCAGGACGGAGTTCGTGCTCTCCTGCAGAACAGCCGTGACATTCGGACCGATGACGCCGCTGATGAGCGTGCTGCCGGATCCCGTGCCTTCGTTGATGATCCGCCCGGCGGGATCCACCGTTCCGGTGATGATGATGCCATTGGCCGTGGCGCCGTTGTTACGTAGATGCAGATCGCCAGCGCCGGTCGCGCCGCCGAGCGTCAGCCGGGTGCCGCCGCCAGCGGGCGGATCGATCACGTTGAAGGTGGGCGAACCGCTGAGTGTGACCGCCCCGTACCGGACTTCGGCGAGACCGTTCGTCACGAGGACGCCGCCCTTCACATCGATGGTGTTATCGCCAATGGCCATTGTGCCCATCGTGAAGTAGACGCCATCTCCCGCGCTCCGGAGGCGGTCGGTTGTGATGGTGGTGTCCGCCAGCACCTCGGTGTTGCGTTTCGTGATCGTCAGGCTGGCGTCGTTGGCCAGTTCCAGATCGCCGCCCGCAAAGACCAGGATGCCGGCATTACCGCCCATGCAGTCGCCATCGACTGTCGCGCGCAGGGTCCCGCCTTCGATCCGCGTCGGGCCGGTGAAGGTGCTCGAGCTGCTGCCAAGCGTCAGCACACCGTTGCCGACCTTGGTCAGCCCCACCGTGCCGGAGCCGTTGACGATGTTGCCGTAGTAGGCGCCGTTGGCATTGTTGGCGCCGACCGTCAGCGTGACCGTCCCGGCGGAAGAGCAGGTCACCCCGCCCTGCCCGTTCAAGCCATTGACCGTCTCGCTGTAGCCGTTGAGATCGAGCGTCGTGATCAGGTTCAGGTCGCCCTTGCCGGCGCCGTCGGGGATCACGTTGGCCGCCCCGAGGCGCAACGTGCCGGCGCGGACCGTGGAATCGCCGGCGTAGTCGTTCCCGGTGTTGCCCAGCACGAGGATGCCCGCGCCGATCTTCTCGAACCCGTAGTCGCCGCTGAGCTTGCCGTCCAGGGTCAGCTTGCGCGCCGCCGTGTTGACGAAGATACCCGCGTCTCCGGCCAGCGTGACGGGACCCGACACGGTCGAGTCGAGCGTGGCATGGTTGTTGCGCAGCGCGCCGGTGTAATTGTAGCCGAAGCCGCTGATCGTGACGGGCCGTGTGTCCAGGGATCCGCCGTACAGATCCAGCACCCCGCCCGGTTGGAGCGTGACCGGAGCTGCCGATGCATCCAGGCCCGATCCGTTCAGACGAACCGAGCCTCCCCGGATGTCGATCGCGCCGCTGAAGGCGCTGCAATCGCCGTTCAGTTGCAGATACCCACCG
>JAAYZJ010000362.1 GCA_012514915.1 Lentisphaerota bacterium
CAGTTCCTTCATTCCCAAGATTCAACAGGAACTCGACCAGTTCTTCACCGGCGGTTTCGTGTTGAACTTCGCCACACCCGAAGATGCAAAGCTTGCCATCTCGCGCGGCGCAGCCTACCACGCCCCGGACTTCGACGCCATCCGCGCCGCCGTCCTCGACAAACTGCGAGGCGGCGCTCCCCTCGCAACACTCGCCAGCAGCCGAGATCCCCAAGAGCAGAATCTTCTCGGAGACGAAGAAAACCGTCCTTCGCCATCCCCGCAAATGCAACCTCACGATCCTCGGCGCATACCGGTGCTGTCCTTACATCACCACCCTGGCCGCTTCACTCCTCGCCGACCTATCCGAGCGCCAAACCTTCCTCAATCAAACCAAGACCGCCCAGCGCGAGAAACTGACCCCGCTTCTCTACATTGCCGCGAACGCCGACGAAGAAAAGAACCATCTCGTCCAGATCATCAAGGACAGGCAGTTGACCGGCGACCGTATCGCCATCCTGCTACCCAACAACGCCAAGCTGTTCAGCATCGCAGGCCTTCTCACCAAAGCCGGGCTCGAAGTCGAGGTTCCTTCCAGGCAACGTCAGGACATATACCCCACGCACGACTTCAAGAGCGAACGCCCCAAACTCCTGACCTATTACGGCGCCAAAGGCCTGACATTCGAAACAGTCATCATGCCCCGCCTCGTGCCCAATTCATTCCTTATACACAGGATACAACCCAAGCCGCAAATGCCCAAAGAGGATGATCTTACGGCCTCTTACGGGCACACTACAAACGCGTTTGCGACGATTTTGCGCGTTTGTAGTGGCGCCGTAAGGCGCTTCCCAGCCATATTGAGAATTGCTGCTTCGTCCTTCAAGACAGCGGCGTCGCCCGACCGTGAAGATCGCGCTTGCGCCCACACCGGCGAAGTGCTACCTTCTTACTGGTAAGACAACAGGAAAGGAAAGCACAGCCATGAGCACGGTCGCAACAACACGGATGTCCTCGAAGGGCCAGGTCGTGATCCCGGAGGAGGTGCGCAACAGTTTGGGGCTTGAGGCCGGCGCACAGTTCATCGTGATGGGCGAGAACGATGTGGTCATCCTGAAGACCATCTCGCCGCCTTCGATGTCGGAGTTCGACACCATCGTAACCCGTGCCCGGCAGCAAGCCAAGGCGGCCGGCATGAAGCCGTCGGACATCGCCCGTGCCGTCGCCAAGGTGCGGGGGCGGACGTGAACGTCATTCTGGACACGAACGTCTTCGTCGCGGGCGTCTTCTTCTCGGGGCCGCCCGCTACGATCCTGCGCGCTTGGCGTGAGGGCCGCATCACACTCCCCAGAAACTGACCCATTACCTTGTGGTTGTTCGTACTGAACGCTTGTTCTAAAAGAACGTGATCGCGTCGCCCAAACTCAGTTTTTTGATCGTCGCCCCGCGTGAAATCGGCCATAATGACGCTCGCTTCTTGAAGGCCCCACAAGGTTGTCCGTCATGACTACACGCACGCACAAGCGCAAATCGGCACCGACGCCCGTTGCCGCCACGACCCCGGCGCCCAAGGAGGACCTGCACTGGCATTCGCCGTGGGAACCGCCTTTCCGGATTCTGGGACTGGGTTGGGAGATGCCCGCCGGTTCGCTGCGCCGCATGCCGCTGAAGCCAGCCGAGACCCTCCCCGAGGGCGTCGACGTGCAGGCCTGGCACACGGCCGGCGTGCAGATCCGCTTCCGGACCGATGCCGCCCGCATCAGCGTCCGCGTCAAGCTCAAGGGCGTTCACGGCATGGACCACCTGACGGCGACGGGGCAGTGCGGGATCGACGCCTATATTGGCCCGACCGGCGCGATGACCTTCGCGGGCGTCACCCGCTTCAGCCGCGCGGCTGACGCCTATCAGGTGACCCTGTGCGCCTTCCCCACGGCGGAGCGGCGCACCGTGACCCTCAACCTCCCGCTGTACCAGGGACTCGACGACCTGGCGATCGGCCTGCCGTCCGGCTGCCACCTGGCCGCGGCGCCGTGTCCGCCCAAGTCGCGCCGCATCGTGGTCTACGGCACGTCGATCACGCAGGGCGGTTGCGCTTCGCGCCCCGGCATGGCCTACACCAACATCCTGAGCCGCCGGATCGACGCCGAGTTCATCACCCTCGGCTTCTCCGGCAGCGGACGCGGCGAGCCCGAGGTCGCGCGGGCGATCGCCACGCTGCCGCCCCCCGCCGTCTTCGTGATGGACTACGAGGCGAACTGCCACGCGATCGAGAACCTGCGCCGGACGCTCCCCGTCTTCCTCGCGATTCTGCGCCGGTGCTGGCCCCGCACGCAGATCCTCGTCGTCTCGAAGGTGCCCTATGCGCGCGAGGCCTACGACGCCGACGCGCGCGAACGCCGGCTCGTCAACCGCGCCTTCCAGCGGCAGACCGTGGCGCGGCTGCGCCGCGCCGGCGACAGCCGCATCACGTTCCTCGATGGTAGCAACCTGCTCGGCCGCGACTACACCGAATGCAGCGTCGACGGCGCGCACCAGACCGATCTGGGATTTATGCGCATGGCCAACGGGCTCGAGCAGCCGCTGCGTCGGCTGCTGGCCCGCTGACAGCGGGCGCCGCCGCCCCGCCCCGCCCCGCCAAGGAACCCCCTCTATGCGTCGCGAACTGATCGATCTCCACCTCCGGCATCTGCGGGAGTTTATCGAACGCCTCCCGAAACAGGCCATCTACTCCGACCAGGCGCCGGTGCGGGCCGTCTGCCGGGTTGACGACGCGATCGTCCCCTTCGCCCGGCGCCGGGATCGCCGCGGCCGCTACCGTCCCATCCAGACCGGCGAGGTCTGGGGCTCGGCCTGGCAGAGCGCGTGGTTCCACATCACCGGGCGCGTGCCGGCGGCCTGGCGCGGCGCCGATGTCGCCCTGCGCTTCGATGCCAACGGCGAATCGCTGGTCTTCGACGACGCGGGCTGCCCCGTCTACGGCCTGACCAACGGATCGGTGTTCGCCAGCGCCTTCAGCAAAGACATCTACCGGATCTTCGAGCCGTGCCGCGGCGGCGAGGCGGTCGACCTGTGGATCGAGGCGGCGGCCTACGGTCTCTTCGGCATCAACCGCCACGGCGATCCGCGGCGCGACGCCCCCGAGCGGCACGGACACTACACGGGACGCGTCGTGCAGATGGAGCTCGTCCGCTTCGAGACGGCCGCCTGGCACTACTGGCTCGATCTGGTGGTCCTGCTCGATCTCGTCGAGGCGCTCGAGCCCCACACGCCGCGCCGCAACCAGTTGATCGAGGCGATGACGCGTTCCGTGGCGCGGTTCGAGGTCCAGGGGCTGGCGGGCGTGGCGGCGGCGCGCGCCGAGTTGGAGGCGGCCAGCCGGCTGCCGCCGAACGCGGCCGATCTGGCGGTGACGGCCGTCGGACACGCCCACATCGACGTCGGCTGGCTCTGGCCGATGCAGGAAGGGACGCGCAAGGCGGCCCGCACCTTCGCCAGCCAGCTCGCCCTGCTCGACCGCTATCCCGACTACCGGTTCGGCGCCTCGCAGCCCCATTTGTACGCCGAAGTCAAGGCGCACTACCCCGCCCTCTACGAGAAAATCCGCGCCGCCGTCGCGGCCGGCCGCTGGGAGTGCCAGGGGGCGATGTGGGTCGAGGCCGACTGCAACGTCACCGGCGGCGAATCGCTCGTGCGGCAGGTCCTGCACGGCAAGAACTTCTTCCGCGACGAGTTCGGCGTCGACGTCCGCAACCTGTGGCTTCCCGACGTGTTCGGCTACTCGGCGGCCCTGCCGCAGATCCTGCGGCGGGCGGGCGTCGATTTTTTCCTGACGCAGAAGATCTCCTGGAACAAGCACAACGAGTTCCCGCACAACACGTTCCGCTGGCGGGGCCTGGACGGCTCGGAGGTGCTGACGCATTTCCCGCCCGAGAACAACTACAACGGCTACCTGCTGCCCCAGCCCCTGCGCGCCGCGCAGAACCGCTTCAAGGAGAACGGGCTGATCGACGGGTTCGCGAGCCTGTTCGGCATCGGCGACGGCGGCGGCGGGCCGCGCGAGGAGCATGTCGAGCAGGGCCTGCGCCTGCGGGCGCTCAACGGGTCGCCGCGCGTCGCGTTCGGCACGGCCGAGAGCTATTTCGAGCGGCTGCGCGGTCTCCAGGAGCGACTCGAGGTCTGGAGCGGCGAGCTCTATCTGGAGTGCCATCGCGGCACGTTCACCACGCAGGCCCGGACCAAGCGGGGCAACCGGCGCCTGGAGCTGGCGTTGCGCGAGACGGAGATGTTCCTGTCGCTGCTGCCGCTCGACGATTATCCGCAGGCGGCGCTCGATGCCGTCTGGAAGCGCCTGCTCGCCCACCAGTTCCACGACATCCTGCCGGGATCGAGCATCAACCGGGTCTACCGCGAGGCCGAGGCGCAGTATGCCGACGGTCTCGCCGTCTGCGCCGGCCTGCTGGCGCGCGCCGCGCGCCGGCTGCTGCGGGCCGATGCGCGCGCGGTCACCCTCTTCAACAGCCTCGGCGCGACCTACACCGCCCCCGTCCTCCTCGGCGGGGAGTGGCGCGGCTGGCAAGTCCTCGGTCCGGACGGCGCCGAGCTTCCCGCGCAGGACGAGGCCGACGGCGTCCGGGTGGTCGTCGCGCTCCCCCCCTACAGCCTGACCACGCTGCGCCGCGGCGCCCGGCGGCCGGCGCCGCCCGCCCGGCCGGCGCCGCGCGGACGGGTGCTCGAAAACGAGCTGATCCGCTACGAATTCGACGCGGCCGCGGCCATCACGCGGATCACCGACAAGGTGCGCGGAGCCGAGCTGCTGCCGGCTGGCGCCCGGGGCAATGTTCTGACGCTCTACGCCGACCGGCCGCACAACTACGACGCCTGGGAGGTTGACGTGTGGTACCAGGCGATGCCCGTCGAGAACGCCCGCCCCGTCGCCTGCGAACCGCAGGAGGAGGGGCCGGTCGCCGCGGCGCTCGCCTTCACGCTGGCGATCGGCGACGGCACGACGATCCGCCAGCGCGTGCGGCTGGCGCGCAACAGCCGCCGGCTCGATTTCGAGACCGAGGTCGACTGGCAGGAGCGCCACCGCATGCTGCGGGTCGCCTTCGACACCGGCATCGAGACCGACGAAGGGACCTGCGATATCCAGTACGGCTACCTGCGGCGGCCGACCCACCGCAACACAAGCTGGGACATGGCGCGCTTCGAGGTGGCCGCCCACCGCTATGCCGACCTCTCCGACCAGCAGCGCGGCATGGCCCTGCTGAACGACTGCAAGTACGGCTACAAGCTCGACGGCCGCGTGCTGGACCTCAACCTGCTGCGCGCGCCGACGCATCCCGATCCCGACGCCGACCTGGGACACCAGGTCTTCACCTACGCGCTGCTGCCGCACGACGGGCCCCTCCTCGACGCGCCCGTGATGCACGAGGCGGCCATGCTCAACCAGCCGCCGGTCCGCTTCGACGGCCGCGCGGCGCGCCCCGGCACGGCGCTCCCCTGCACGCTCGATGCCGACGGCATCAGCCTCGAGGTGCTCAAGAAGGCCGAGCGCGAGGCGTGCCTCGTGCTGCGCCTCGTCGAGACGCGCGGCTGCCGGTCGGCGGGCACGCTGCATCTCCCCGCCGACGCCGTCCTCGTCGAGACGGGGATCATGGAGTGGGACGATGGAGCCATCGTCGCGGGGCAGCCCGCAGTCCCCGTGACGCTCGCCCCCTTTGAAATCCGCACCTACAAGCTCCGGCGCGCCGCCCCGGCCACCGGCACCCGACAAGGAGACCCGCATGTCCGCCAAAACCCGCACCCCGCCGCCCGTCGCCGCCGCCGCACCCGCCCCGCGCCGCCCGGACGTTGATTTCGACCGGCTGCCGAAACCGTTCTTCGGCCGGCACACCGCCTGGAGCGATCTGGCGGCGTTCGCCTGGCGCCGCGCCGCCGCCCATGTCCGCCAGAGCCGTGGCCGCTGGCACATGGACGCGGCCTGGGATCCGAACCGCAACTACCAGTGGGTGTGGGACACCGTCTTCATGACGCTCTACTGCCGGTTCAGCAACGGGCAGCTCCCCGGCATCCAGAGCCTCGACAACTTCTACGAGCTTCAGGGCGGCGACGGCTACATCGGCATGACCTACGACATGACCACGGGGGTCGAGCCGTGGCCCAACCGCATCAACCCGCCGCTCTTCGCCTGGGCGGAATGGGAGTATTTCCGGACCACCGGCGACGACAGCCGCCTGGACCGGGTCATCCCGCCCATCGAGCGGCTGATGGACTGGATCGACGCCAACCGCCGCACCGCCCCGCACCGCCGCCTGAGCCTGCGCGCGGAAGAGCATCTCAAACCGGCGGGGGAACTCTACCAGTTGTACCACTTCGAGGACGGCGGCTCATCCGGGATGGACAATTCCCCCCGCGCGCCGCGCAACGCCGAGGCGGGACGGTTCGTCGACTGGATCGACCTTTCCAGCCAGATGGCGCTGTCGTTCCGCATGCTGGGCCGGCTGCACGCCGCCCGCGGGCGGCAGGCGCGGGCAGCGCACTGGGAACAGCGCGCC
>JAAYZJ010000032.1 GCA_012514915.1 Lentisphaerota bacterium
GCCGAGCCCGCTGCGCGGCAGGCGGCGGATGAACGAGTAGACGATCCACGCCAGCGCGAGCGCGAGGGCCGCGCCGATCAGCAGCGCGGGGACGGTGTGCTCGAATGTCCAGTCGGCAATCATGACGTTCGCGAGGTGCCGGAGACCTTTCCGGCGGAGTCGATGGCCAGGGTGTCGCTCAGGCGGGACTCCCGGCGCAGCGTGTGGTTGGCGAATCCCCATTCGGCCAGCGCCAGCACCAGGATGATCCAGAGCAGCGGTTCGATCAGCAGGCGCCCCTTGTGCAGCTCGTCCACGGCATCCAGCAGCGCCTCGGGGGAGCGGACGATTCGGCAGGTGCGGAAGCCGGTCCAGTCGGCCAGGGCCTCGGGCGCGACCGGGTCGAGCCGCGACTCGGCGCGGTCCAGGTTGGCGACAAGCGCCGGCTCGGGGGTGCCGCCGGGTCGCTGGCGGGTGTAGAGCCCCGGTTCCGTGAGCGGCTCGATGATCCACTCGAGCGGTCCGCCGCCCCGCAGCGGGACTTCATGCCCCGAGGGGGCCAGCAGCCGGTCGTCGCCGCTCAGGCCGGGGATGGTCGCCTCGGCCGCCAGTTCCGTCTGCAGGTTGGCGTAGGGTGGCGGCTGGGCCGCGCCGGCGCCGTGGCGGATGATCTGGTGGACGACGGGGACGAAGAAGGCGGTGAGCGGGAGCGTGCTCCAGTCGCGGTCGGCGGAGACCGCGAACTGGAACACCAGCCCGCGGCCGAGGGTACGCACCAGCAGGAAGGGCTGGTCGGCGCCGGCCGTCAGGACAACCGACCCCCCCTCGGCGGGCGGATCGAAGGCGAGGATCCGCTTGAGCGCCAGGGAGGGGACCACGCCGCGGGGAAAGCGGAAGTTGCGGAAGATTTCGTCGTCGCGGCTCGCCCGCCCGATCGGCCGGGCCGCCTGGTCGACCGGCACCGCCATCTGCTCCCTGACCGGAGCGGGAAGAAACGGCAGGTCGCCGTAGGCGGGTGGCGGTGCATGGTCGCCGGCGAAGATCGCCAGCACACCGCCGGAACGGACATAGGCCTCGAGCCGGAGAATGGCCTGGCCGGAAAGGGGGAGGGCGTCGGCCAGGAAGACGGCTTCGTAAGCCGTCAGATCGGCCGTGGTCAGCGCGTCGGGGGCGATGGTCTGGACGGTCTCGGCCTCGCCGCCCGGGGCGAGGGCCACGCGCAGGAACCGTGTGGCGGCGTCGGGACCGGCCACCAGGACGGGGAGACGCTCGCGGACGCGCAGTAGAAACCCCAGCGTGTCGTCGCAGGGCAGGGCGTCGACGGTGGTGCGGATTTCGCCGTGCCAGACGCCCGGTTCCAGCCCCGGCAGGACCAGCTCCACGGCCGTCTCGCCATCGGCTTCGGCCAGGACGCCCCGGTTCAGCCGTTCCGTCTCCGCGATCGCGAGCGTCAGAGAGATCTGCCGGGCGGGACCGGTTCGGCCGAGCGTGACCGCCAGACGGGCCGTCTGGCCGGCCAGCAGCAGGGGTGGCGTGATCGTGAGGGTGGCGGGCCAGGTGTTCTCGGGCCGCTCGGCGCCGGCGAACAAGGCGATCAGGGGGATGGCGTCGCGGTGCGCGCGGGCGATCACGCGGCGCGCGTCGCCGCCCGCGTCGGTCGCGTCCGGCGCCGAGCGGAAGCCCTGCCAGGGGAGCGCCTGGCCGTCGGTCAGCACGAAGATTTCGCGGTCGCGGCGGCCGTCCGCCTCCTGGTCGAGGGTGACGAGCGCGAGGGCGACGGCGGCGTCGATCGACGAGCCTTCCGGCCGCCAGTCGATCGACCGGATGGCCTGCAGCACGGTCGCGTGCTCCGTGGTGGGACGCTCGATCAGCGGCTGCGGCGTCTCGCCCGCCAGGTAGACGCAGGCGCGGTCGGACGGGCCGAGCCCCTCGACCAAGGCGGTGGCGGCGGCGCGGGCCGTCTCGACCGCGCTGCCGCGGTCGGTCGTATAGGCCATGCTGTACGAGGTGTCGACGACGATCACCACGTCGCGGCGGTTACGCGCCAGCCAGTCGGCGGCGGCGGTCCGGCGGATCACCGGCATGGCGAACGCGAGGGCGAGGAGGGCCAGCAGCAGCGAGCGAAGTAGCCAGAGGATCAGGTTCTCGAACCGGATGCGGCTCGAGGAGCGCTTCTGCGCCAGCTTGAGGAAGCGCAGGGTGGGGAAGGGGGTGACGACTGTCCGCCTCCGCTGGAAGAGGTGGAGAACCAGCGGAATCGACAGGGCGGCGAGCGCCCAGAGAAACAGCGGATTGAGAAACACAAGCATGGCGGCTGTGTTCCAGTAATAGCACGTTCAGCCGCCGAGAGGCAACAGGATAGCGCGTGGAGGTGTGGGAGTAAGGTAGGACAGGCATTCCTGCCTGTCCCTGGCGTGTGGGGCGTGGGCATGGAGCCTCAACATACTTTGTCGCGAGCTTTGTGCTGAACGTTGTCGAAAAAGGCGCCGCTGCTCGCCGCAGCGCCGCCAGTCGCGATCGTGCGCCTGATCGGCGAACCGGGTGGCCGGAGCGTGGAGTCCGCCGTTCCCGGCGGCCGTTCGCCTTCAATGCCCGCCGAGAAACGCGGGCATTGGGCGCATGTCACGAACGCATTCGTGCGTCGCGGACGACAAGCTGTGGCGTGGTTTGCCCGCCGTAGGTGTTCGCCACGATTTCACCCGTGATGTCGAAGGCGACGCCGACGGCGGGAAACTGCGGCAGGAAGCGGGCACCGCGGAACCAGACCCCCTGCAGGGGCACCCCGTCGGCCGTGTTCAATGCGAGCCGTAGATGGTCGCCTTCGGCGCCCATGGGGATCGGCTTGTTCCGCAGGACAACGCCGCGCAACCCCCAGCAGGGAGGCTGATGCCCCTCGCCGAAGGGCTCGAGACGGCCGATCCCCTCCAGCAGCTTCTGGCCGATGTCACTCCCGGCCAGCCAGCCGTCGACAACCAGCACGGGGCGGACCGCCACCGCGCCGACCTGGTCCCGGCAGGCGGCGGCGAAGGCCTCGCGGAAGGCGTCGAACGCCCCCGGCTTGAGGCTGAACCCGGCGGCGCGGGCGTGCCCCCCCATCCGATCCAGATGCGGCATGCAGGCGGCCAGGGCGTCGTAGGCGTTGTGGGCCTGGCCGGCGCGGACCGAGCCGCGCCCCCCTCCGGCGCCGTCGCGGACGATGACGGCGGCGGGGCGCTGATGGCGGCTCTGCAGCCGCGCCGCGACGATTCCCACCGTCCCCGGGTGCCACCCCGCGTCGCCGACCACCACGGCGCCGTGACGGCGGTTGTCGAACCACCGCGCCAATTGCTCCTCGGCTTGCGCCAGCACCTCCTCTTCCGTCTGCCGTCGCAGCGAATTGGCGTTGTCGAGGAGAATGGCCAGTTGACGGGCCTCGTCGATGTCGGTCGTGGTCAGGAGCTTGTAGGCGGCCTCGGCCGACTCCATCCGCCCGGCCGCGTTGAGCCGCGGGCCGAGGACGAAGCCGAGATGGTAGCTGCCGACGTCGATGTTGGAGACCGCGCTCTTCTTCATCAGTTCGCTCAGACCGATGCGCGGCCTGCCGTTCAGCCGCCGCAGCCCGCAGGCGACCAGGATGCGGTTGTCGCCGAGCAGCGGCACCACGTCGGCCACCGTGGCGATGGCCACGGCGTCCAGCCAGGCGCCAAGGCGCCGGCGCTCGTCGTCGCGGTCGCCGCGCCGCCGCACGAGTCCGCAGGCGAGCTGGAAGGCGATCCCGGCGCCGCAGAGCCCGCCGGCCGCCGCCGGGGGCGCGCCGTGGCGCGGGTTGACCACCACGCATCCGTCGGGAAAGTCGCCCGCCAGTGTGTGGTGGTCGGTCACGACCAGTCCGACACCCCGGGCGTGCAGTTCGGCCAGCAGACTGGTGGCGCCCATGCCGCAATCGACCGTGACCAGGAGATCGGGGATTCCCTCCGCCAGGCAGCGGTCGAGGGCGGCGCGCGTCAAACCGTAGCCTTCGGTGTGGCGGTCGGGGATGAAGGGGCGTACATTGCCCCCCATCGCGCCGATCATATCGCTCAGCACGGCGGTCGCCACGACGCCGTCGGCATCGAAGTCCCCGAACACCACGATCCTGCCGCCACGCCCGATCGCGTGCAGAATCCGGTCCACCGCCTCCGGGACGGGGTCAATCTGCATGGGGTCGGTCAGCTTCTGGTCGAGCGGGGCGAGGAAGCGGGCAGCGGCGGCGGGGTCGGTGTGTCCCCGCGCCGCCAGCAGCGCCGCCAGCGGCGGCGGCAATTCCAGCATGGAGCTTAGCGAAGCGGTCAGCGCGGGGTCGGCCGCCGTGGTCTGCCAGTCGTTCAATGGCAGCCGGTCAGCCGGAGATTCCTGGTGTGCGGTGGACACGTCCTAGGCGAGTTCGTGAATGAGGAGCCCGGAGCGGAGCTTGGGCTCGAACCAGGTGCTCTTGGGGGGCATGATCTGCCCGGCGTCGGCGATATCCATCATCTGCCGCACCGTGCAGGGGTGCATCGAGAAGGCGA
>JAAYZJ010000363.1 GCA_012514915.1 Lentisphaerota bacterium
ACACATGAATGCTTGACAAGAGCCCGGTCGATGGCCTGCGCGAAATTGGAGACATAGCTTCCGCTTCCCTCATTGCCGCCAGACCCAAAGATGGCAGGAAATGACCTTCGCTTTTCCGTCTTCTCAAGATATGACTCCAATACAAAGCAAGCATCAAACCATGGGGTCATGTCTCGTGGCAGTTCATTTCGACACCAGAAGAGCAGGTCTGTTTTCGTTTCATCAGCAGCCTTCTCCGAAATGCCGTGTCTATTCAACACCTTGCGACAAGCATCGATACAGTTTACGATCACGCTGAAGCGCGAGTCGCTACACTGTTCCAGCGATAGCAGGGCTTCGCGAGCAGAACGTTCGCTTGAACCAGAAAAGAATCCCGAACGGGCGGCCCATGGACCTAATACTGGGGAAGGCGCGTATTCCTTGAGAAAGAAGCGTTGCAGATTCTCCTTGTCCAGCGTCGTGGCGAGCACGGCATGTTCGTCCTGCCACCAGAGGCGGGCAGAGGGGTCTTTCTGTTCGGCGACCAGCCGAAGGATGCCGAGGGCCTTGAGGTAGTGGGCCAGCGGCGCGGGGGCGCAGCCGGTGAGATGGTGAATATGCAGACTCATGATTGCACCTCCCGCGAAGCGCGGACATCCGCCACGCGCAACAACGCCTCCATCCAGGCCAGCGCAAAGGGACCGTACCATTTCTGCAAGGCGATGGTTCTTTCTCGCCAACTGGGGCCATAGCGGCCAGAAAGGCCCAGCATGGCGGGGGCCAGGTGGAGATCGATGTCCGCGACGGTCTGCTCCTTATCCTGCGCGTCCATCATGCGCGCGGGGGGCAGCGCGTCGCCATCCTTGATTCCGCGGATCGGCATGCCGCGCTCATCGTCGGCGGCGGTCTCCTGATCGGCAGGGCAAGCGTGCAGGGCGGCGCGCACCTTGCCATGATGCGCGCAGACCAGATAGACCAGGAGGTTGAACTGACCGGCCGTGAGGGCGCGCAATTCTTCGCCCAGGGAGGCCGGCACCGGTGTGGCCGGAGCGGCTTCGGGCTGCAGTGCGAAGGCCGAGATCATATCCCGGCAGGCGCCCAGCAGCGCCGGATGCTGCTGGTCGACCCGTGCCAGCAATTCCATCAAGGCCAGCGCGCTGGCCAGTTCATGGCGGAACCCAGGCGTGCGCCTGCCCGTCCAAGCCTCTTGCGGGGCTTTGGCCAGGTCGGGGACATCCTGCATACCCGAACTTGGAGAGGGCGCAATCAGGCCGCGAAAAGCGGGATGGGCCTTGCCTAGGTCGTGGTAACGTCCGGCAATGGATAGGATTCTGGCCAGCTCTTCAAGAAGCCCGCAGCGTTTTGCGATGGCCACGCATTCCGACGCCACCGCGGCGCCATGGGCAGCGATGGTTTGAAAGCGGGCGGCTTCGCTCAGACTATCGTTATTTTCACCGGCGGCATCAAGTTCGTCCGGCTTCGGCGCGGCAGCGGCAATCTGGGAAATCGCGACGGGGTTCTTTCCGGGTTTGTCACCGGTAAAACCTGCTTCGACGTTGTAACCGCCTACTGTCGTCCGAACCATCAGGAGGCGTCCGGGATAGACTTCCCGGATAGATTTCGGTTCGCGCCAGGCGTCATCGAGGTAGTCCCAGACAAACACATTGCTATGCAGATCGTTCTTAAGCTGTTCCTTATTGAACATCCATTTTTGAGCGCCACTATCGCCATATACCGGCACGGCGCATAGCGCATCCCGGTGAGGTTGCAGGGTTTTGGGTGGCTTCTCACCTTCCCACTCGGCCCAGAAGACCTGGCAGTCGCGTTCCTGCCCGGCGCGAATGAAGCGACTGATGTCGAGGTCGGCGCCGGTGAGATCGGGAGTGGTGTCGAACAGTTCGTCCAGTTCCTTGCGCAGCAGCAGGTTAGGGGGATCGTAGGGGTAGAGTCGCTGACGCTCTTCCGTGGAGAGTGCGGCGTCGAACGCGTCTAGGCTCTTCTGCGAAACGTCGGTCAGCCGCCCCAATGCGCAGCGGGCTTCGTCAAGTTCCGTCATCGCGTATGGCGCCGCTTCTTTGTCGTCCGCGGGCTTGGCGTCCAGCACCACAATATCGGCATGTCCGCCATAGCGGGCAGCGCGGCCAAAGCGTTGGACAAGGCTGGGCCAAGGGGCAAGATCCGTTATCAGACAGCCTGCGGAGATATCCACCCCCGCCTCGACAACCTGCGTCGCCACGATGACCAGATCGGTGCCTTTGGCACAACGGGATCTGGATAGGAATTGCTCCCGCCAGCCTCTCCGCTCCACTCCCCTGAAACGACTATGGACGAGGCGCGTGTTTTCGCGCGTGCGACCCCGTTTAATGAGTTCCTTGTAGAGATCGACGGCACTGGCCACGCGATTCAGGACGATGAGCGTGATGCGTCCGTAATCGCCATCGGCAAGCCGGGTATGCCGGTCGATCACGACATCGGCAACGTCAGGATGCCCGACGTCAACCACTTCCACCGTCTTGGAAACATCCTCCCAGAGAGGACCGGATCGATGTTCAGGGCGAATCTTCAGAACATCCGCCTTCAGTTTTTCAACCATAACGCGAGTATCGACCGACTTCAGCCATTCGGGCTGGAGGGTGGCGCTCATCCACCAGGTATAGGAGGGACGGAACGTCTTGGCATGGTCTTCCTCGCGGAATTGCTGGAGCTGGGCAGATGTGGCCAGACCCACATCCATGAGCTGGACTTCGTCCATGACCCAGAGGCAATCGCAGTTGAGCAGGCCGAACTCCATCGGCCAGCGGGCGCGCGGCGCCGCATAGCCGCGGTTGAGAGCCCGCGAAAGCAGCATGTCCTGCGTGCCGACGATCACGGCATTGACCTCAGGGTGAAGATACCACTCGCCTGCATCCTTTCCGCCCATAACCGTATAGACGTTCACGCCCAGCGGTGCGACGACACGCTCGACTTCGGCCACGGTCTGCTCAACCAGCGTTCGCATCGGCAGACACCAGACCAGGCGGCGAGGCCAGGCCTCGTTTTGCCTTGCAATGCGGTTGTACGCCCATGCAGAAAGCACTCCCAGTGTTTTCCCGAAGCCCGTTGGCACACATATGAGACGATTGCGGATCTCGGGCGACGATCCCAGCGTGCCCTGCCAACCATGCGCCGCATCAACACCTGCGACCCTCTTGAAAAAAGACTGGTACCCTTCCATAGCCATGCCTCATTCCTCCGGCAGATAAACATTTCGCGAATGCATCGACACTATATTCGCGGTCGGCGTCAATCCGGGCGTCAACGCGCGGCGGTTTGCGCTTGCCGAATGCGCCGCGAGGGAATACGATAGCGCCGTTGCACGGACAAATAGTGTCAGTTTGCTCGGGGTCATACTTTATTTGAGCGGACGGGATTTGTCCGTGCGGCCGGGCGGAAGGGCGTGGCGCGTGCAGGTCAACAAGTCGCAATTCAGACGTCTGATCGAACGGGCGGAGCGCATCCGCAGCCAGCAGGCGCCCGTCAACGGCCTCTCCCTGGCCGCACCGCCGCGATGATGCCCGCCGACCCGCCCAAGGAATCGTTGATCGATCCCTACCATGTGGCCAACCTCCAGGGCGAGTGGCACCTTTTCGGGGTGCATACCGGCCAGACCCGGAACTGATTGTTCAACAAGGAGAACGACCCATGATCATCGAACCGCGGGAATCGAGCGAGGTTCTGGTCAATCCCGGCATGGGATGGACCACCTTCCACAGCTTCAACGGCGACGAGAAGAACCGGAACTATCCCCGGTCGTCGATCGCCTACTTCCGGTTCTACTGGGATCAGCTCGAGCCCGAGGAGGGCGTCTACCGCTGGGACGTCATCGACGACATCCTCGCCCGGGCGCGGGCCGCGGGCCAGGATGTGGCGCTGCGGGTCAGCTCGATGAGCGACACGGTGGCGGCGGGCGCCGCCGAGCTGAAGCGCGCAGGAGTCGTCCTGCACAACTACCGGGTTCCCGACTGGTACCGCCATTCCGGCGCCGGCGGGGCCGATTACCGCGGCAGGGGGCGGGCCGCCGACGCCGTCCCCATCTGGGAACCCGACTATGGCGACCCGCTCTATCTTGACAAGCACGGGCGCTTCATCACGGCGCTCGGCGCGCGCTACGACGGGCATCCCGGACTCGACCACATGGACATCGGCGCGGTCGGCCTCTGGGGCGAGTGGCATTGCGGTGCGGTGCCGCGGCCGTCACTGGAGAAGCGCCTGAAGATCGTCGACACCTATCGGAGCGCCTTCCGCAAAACGCCCCTGCTGATGCTGATCGGCGACGAGGAGGCGCTGGCACACGCCGTACGGCATGGCGCGGGGTGGCGCGCCGACTGCATCGGCGACTCGCGGCAGGGCGTGTTCAACCCCGACTGGCAGGGCGGCACCGAGGACTTCAACCACCTCGACGACATCTACCTGCAGCGGCTGGTCGGCGCCCGCGCGACCAAGGCCTGGAAGCGCGCGCCGGTCGCGTTCGAGTCGTGCTGGACGATGCAGCACTGGTACGAGCAGGGGTGGAACATCGACCACATCTTCGCCTACGCCCTGGCCCTGCACGGATCGGTGCTGAACAACAAGTCGAGCCCGGTGCCCGAGGCATGGTGGCCGCAGGTCGACGACTTCTCGCGCAAGATGGGGTACCGCTTCGTGCTGCGCCGGCTCGATCATCCCGGCCGCGCCGCGCGGGGCGGCGAGCTGCCGCTGGCGATGGTCTGGGAGAACCGCGGGGTCGCGCCGTGCTACCGCGCCTTCGCGCTGGCCTTCCGGCTGACGCCGCTCGGCGGGGGCGAAGCCGCGGCGGCGACGGTGCCGGTGGACATCCGCTCATGGCTGCCGGGCCGCACCGCCGTCGAGACCGCGCTGCCCGTCGCGGCGGCCGCGCCGCGCGGCCGCTGCCGCCTGAGCCTGGGCATCGTGGATCCCGCGACGCTGGAGCCCGCCGTGCGCCTGGCGATCGAGGGTCGCGACGAGGCAGGCTGGTATCCGGCCGGCGAAGTCGAGTTGGCGTGAGGGCGGCGCCGGCGGCTAGTGCTTGAACAGAATCATCGTGCCGCGGGGAATCCTGGCCGGATCGACCGTGTTGCCGCCGGCCAGCGTGCCGTCGGGCAGCAGGAAGTAGGTGTCGGGCTCGTTCCAGTTCGGGCCGGCGATCTCGAAGGCGGGGCGGCGGCTGGTGACGGGGCCGTCGAGGCGGTAGCCGACGAGCACCCGCGTGCCGGCCGGCAACGCTTGCGACGTTTCGGCGGTGAGTTCGTCGCCGCGCAGGCATTTGCCGCCCGGCAGGATGTAGAGCGTCCGCCCGGCATTCCATTCGGCGCCGGCGACCGTGGCGGGCGTCGCACCGGGCGCCAGGTTCTGAACGTTCTCGACGGGGTTGATGTCGCCCTCGCCGATCAGTACCCGCGTGCCCGACGGGATCGCGCGCCAGTTGGTGATCTCCTTGCCGCTGCGGCGGGTGCCGTTGGGCAGGATGTAGGTGGTGTCGGGGCTGTTGTAGGCGTCGCGCGCGACGTCCCAGGCCGAGC
>JAAYZJ010000364.1 GCA_012514915.1 Lentisphaerota bacterium
GTTGATGGCGTTGATGCAGGCCTGCGCATCATCGAGCAGGGTGCCGTTCCAGTCCCAGACGATCGCGCGCGGCAGGTTCATGGCGCCGGGGTCTCCGGCGGCGTGGCGGTTCGCCAGGCATGCGTCTGCGACAGGGCCGGCACGGCCATGCGCCCGCGACGGCGCCCCGGATGGCGCACCCAGGAGGCGACCACATGCACCACCAGTTGGATTTCGAGCGCGTCGCGAACCGGCGCAAGCGATCCGCTGGCGTCGTAGCGGGCGAACGCGCCGTTCATGACGGCCAGATACCAGACCCCCACCGTGAAACGGGAATCGCAGCGGTCCAGCGTGGCCAGGAACGCCGTCGTGTCGTCGTGCCGCGAGATGCCGTACCGCCCCCTCGCCAGGGTCTCGGCCAGGCCGAAGGCGACGCGCGCCGCCTCGGCAAGCGCATGCCGCTCCACGACCTGTTCGAGGGCGACAAGCCCGCGCCACAGATCGCGGCGCTGCCGCCACGCCAGGGGCAGCAGGGGGTTCAGCAGCGCACGCCGCGCCCGCGCCAGATCATGGGCGACGCCGGCGCCCGCCGAACGCTCCTCGCGCGTGAGCATTTGATAGAAGCCGTCGGGGCTGCCCAGCAGGTCGCCGCAGGCCACGGCCAGCGCCCGCCGCTGGGCCGGCGTGGCGGACAGGCGGAAGCGGGGGAGGATCACGTAGAGCGCCGAGATGTCGCCCAGCCGGCCCAGCACCTCGGCCGTGATCGCCACCAGCGGACCCTGCGGCGTGCGGTTCAGCAGCGCGACCAGCGGGGTGACGGCCCGTGCATCGCCGCAGGCACCGAGGGTCCGCACCACCTCGCGCACGACATAGGGTTCGTCGTCGTCCAGATGGGCGACCAGGCGGTCGACGAGCCGCCGGTCCGGGGTGAAGCGCAGCGCCCGCAGGGCGATGAGCGTCAGGTCGTTGTCGGGATCGTCGATCTTCGCCAGCAGGGCGGCATGCGCCTCGCGTCCGCCGATCCGTCCGAGGGCCAGGGCGGCCGCCTCGCGCACGTCGATGACGGGGTCGTCGAGGCGGGGGATCAGGTCGGCGATGGTGATCTCGGCGCCGGCGCTGCCGATGGCCTCGGCGGCCTGCAGGCGGCGCTTGCGCCGCGAGGGCGCGCTGAGCACCTGGGCCTGGTAGACGCCGATGGCGAAGCGGATCGGGTTGACCAGCACAACCCGGTCGAACCCCTCGGCGACGTTGAGCGGCTCGCGCCGCGCCCGCACCCGCATCATCAGCGGCACGGCAAGCGTCCAGATCAGGATGGCGTGCAGGACGTGGAGAATCTGGGTGTAGTTCAGCCGCGTACCGCCCATCAGGTGGATAGGGATCGGACGGGCGTCGATGAAGTCGACGATGCGGCCGCCGACGACCGCGCCACCGGCCGTGAGCAGGCCAATCACGCACATGTGGACGGCCATCGCCAGCGTCCGCTCCCGCTTGGGGGCGATTCCGGCCAGCAGGCTCAGATGGCAGACGCCCAGCATCGAGTAGATCCCGCCCGAAACGATCGAAACGACGCTGATCAGCACGACGACCTGCGTCGTGTGGATGCTGCCGAGCATGGGAAGGACGAACGACATCGGGGTCGCCGTCACGAAGAACCAGACGGCGCTGCACAGCGGGGCCAGGCACATGACGACCACGGCCAGAGTCCGCGCCCCCATCCGCTCGACGAGATAGCCCGCCAGCACGCTGAACACAATCACACCGAGCGTGCCGCAAATCGTCACCACCGAGAGTTCCGAGTAGGAGGCTTCGAACACCCGCTTGAGGTAGATGGTGTTGAACGAACCTGCCATCGTGCAGGCGAACCCCCACACCCCGATGCTGAGGGCCAGGTTGCGGAAGCTCGGATGCCGCAGCGGCTGGACGATGCGCGTCAGCCAGTGGCGTCCGGGCAGCGCCGGGCGCCGCTGCGGCTCGGGGACGCAGCCGTGCAGCAGGATGTCGCCGACGCCGAAGAGGGCCGCGACGACCAGCAGCAGGGAGAAGCCGGCCAGCGCCGTCTCCTGGTCGCCGCGGGTGCGGAAGAAGTCGAGCAGCCAGCCGGCGCCGGCGATCACGGCCAGCGACACGAGGCTGACCACGGCCTGGCGCCGTCCCCAGAAGCGGCCGCGCACCGAGGGCGGCACGAGATCGGCCATCCAGCTTGTCCAGGCCGGGGCGGCCAGGCTCTCGATCACGAACGAGACGGCGATGGCCGCCAGGATCAGGAAGACCGTGTCGGGATCGTGCGGGCGGCGCCAGGCGAGCCAGGCCGGCACAAGCACCAGCAGGCGGTGGATCACACCCAGAACGGCCCAGGCCACCTTGCGCCGCTTGAGGTGCTCCATCAGCAGCGAACCGGGAATCTGCGCCAGCAGGGCAAGCTGGCGGATCGTGCCGAAGAGCCCGATGATGAAGCCTGATGCGCCCAGCGCCTCAAGCAGCATCTGGAACGGCATGTTGAGGATGACGACGAAGAAGACCATCCCCAGCGAACTGGCCGTCACGCTCAGCCGCAGGCCGCGGCGCAGTGCCCCGGAGGAGATGGCGGCGGCGTGCAGTTCGTCGCTCATGCCGGGGAGCTCCTCCCCAGCATCGGGGCCAGCGCCGCCCGCAGTTCGGCATCGGGATCACGGGCGCGGAAGGCGGCCAGGCGGAGCCGCTGGCGCGCCAGGACGGCCTGCCGCAGGGGGGCGTCGTGCAGGATCCGGCCGAGGGTCTCGGCGATCAGCGGAAAGTCGGGGGAGTCGAACAGGACGCCCGCGCCCGCGAGGGTCTCCGGCACGGCGGCCGCACGCCGCGCCAGGATGGGCACGTCGTGCAGCATGGCCTCGATCAGCGGCGCGCAGAACCCCTCGTGCTCGCTGAGGCACAGGAAGGCGTGCGCGGTGGCGTAGCAGGCGTTGAGCTGCGGCTGCGAGACGGCCCCGAGCAGGCGCAGATCGCGGATCCCCAGCTCCCGGGCACGGGCGACGAGGAGGCTGTGGTAGGCCTCGACGCCGGCCGTCGAGCCGACCAGCACCAGGCGGGACGCCGGCTCGACCCGGCCTTGCAGGTGATGGACGACCGTCAGCAGGTCCTCGATCTTCTTGTTGGGGACACAGCGACCGACGAACAGGATGTTGAAGGTACCGTCGTCGAGGCGGCGACGCAGAACGGGGTCGGCCTGCCGCGGGCTGTAGGCCTCGAGGTCGATCAGCAGCGGCAGCACCCGGACATCCCGGTATCCCATCGCGGCGAGCTCGGCCGCGTTGTAGGCGCTGTCCGCCAGGGCGAGCTCGGCGGCACCGGCCAGGGCCGCCGCCTGGCGCCGCCCCGCCTCGAGATCGGCCGCCAGCGAGGGGTTGCAGCAGCGGAAGTAATGGGCCGGCGTGACGTTATGGTAGAGGATCGCTTTGCGGCAGCGGAGCGCGGCCCAGGCGAGGTTGATGGGTGCCCCGATCGAGAGATGGAGGATGGCGATGTCGTCGGGAGCCAGCGTGGCGGCGAGGGACTCCAGATCGCGAACCTCGCCGCGGATCGCCGCCGGGACGCGGCGCGCCTCGCACACGATCTCGGAGGCATGTCCCCAGGCGCGGAAATGCCGCCGCATGACGGCGGCGGCGTTGCTGATCGCATCGCCCTCCCGGTACCCGGCCAGCAGTTGATGGATCGCACCGCGTTTCATGACGCCGGTTCACGTGAAGTACGGCGGATTTTCTCGCGGACAGCCGCGGCATCCGGCTGCAACCGCAGGCTGCGGCGCCAGTAGACGAGCGCTTCGGCGCGCCGCCCCAGGGCCAGAAACACATCGCCCAGATGGTCCATCACGGTCGGGTCGTCGCCCTCGGTCCGGGCCGCCAGCAGGAGCTGTTCAAGCGCCTCGGCGTAGCGGCCCTGCCGGTAGTGGATCCAGCCGAGGGTATCGAGAAAGGCGCCGTTGTCCGGCTCCTGCGCCAGCGCCCGCCGCACGAGCGCTTCGGCCTCGTCAAGCCGCCGGTTGTGCACCGACCAGAAGTAGGCGAGATGGTTCTGCAACTGGGCCGATCCCGGGTGGGCCGCCAGCGCCTCGAGCAGCAGGGCCTCGGCTTCCTCGGTTCGTCCGGCCTCGTCAAGCAGGTGGCCGTGCAGCGAGTAGAAGCCCGCGTCGAGCGGGACGTGCCCCCCGCGGACCAGGGCGTCGCGCGCGGCGTCGGCCCAGCGGCAGGCGCCCGCGAGATCGCTCTGCGCGGCGGCCAACTGGGCCAGTGCCAGCAGAATGCCGGGAGGTGGCCGCGGTGCGGCGGCCGCGCGGATCCACGCGCTCGTGACCGCGGCACCCGCCGTGGCGAACTCGAACCGGATGAAGTTGCGGATCCGCTCGGGGTTGCCGGGTGCCTCGTGCACCGCGCGCGCCACCGCGCGGCGGGCGTCGTTCGTCCTGCCGCCCGCCAGCTCGGCGATGGCGATCCCCTCATGGGCCAAGGCCCGCTCCAGCGCGTTGGTCGCCCCCGTCAGGGCCAGTTCGAAGTAGGGTTTGGCGCGGGCGCCCTCGCCGGCGACGCGGACAAGCTGCTGTCCCCAGAAGAAGGGACGGGCGAAACCGGGGGCGCGCCCGCCATCCGGCGGATCGGCCCGCCTCAGCACGCGCAACGCCCGCCGGTCGTTGCCGTCCCGGATCCAGGCCCGCACCTGGAGCCAGTGCCAGCGGGCCGCCGCGGGCGAACCATAGGCGGCGGCCCGCCCGAAGTGCTCGGCGGCCAGCGCGTTTCGATCCATGGCCTCGGCCAGGCTGGCCAGCAGCGCATGGCACGGCTCGGAGGGCCGCCGGCGGCAGCGCTGGAGCACTTCGTCGAGCGCCTCCTGCCGCCGTCCCTGCGCCCACAGGCGGCCAACGACCAGATCGGCCAGCAGGGCGTTCGTCGCGTCGAGCGCCGCCGCCTGCCGGAAGGCGTCGAGTGCCGCCGCCTGTCCCGCCGGTCCCCGTTCCTGCTCGAGGATGATCCCATGCGCGAAGTGCGCTAGCGAACGGGCGAAATCGGCCTCGTCCTGCGGCAGCCGCGCGGGATGCGGGTCGGTGCGCGCCGGAAACAATCCACATCCGGCGCAGAGCAACATGATCGCGCCCGCCGCCAGCT
Source organism: Lentisphaerota bacterium (assembly GCA_012514915.1). Taxonomy (GTDB): domain Bacteria; phylum Verrucomicrobiota; class Kiritimatiellia; order RFP12; family JAAYLN01; genus JAAYLN01. Next base: position 5,112 of record JAAYZJ010000364.1, read on the forward strand.
TGAGGAGATGCATTCCAGCTCCCGGATGCTATTTCTTGTGACGGTTGGCCTTCAGGCGCTTGTCGTGCTTGTGCTTCGCCATTTTGGCGCGACGCTTCTTCTTGATGGAA
>JAAYZJ010000365.1 GCA_012514915.1 Lentisphaerota bacterium
CGCCACCGCTTGCCCACCGATTCATGCTCATCCTTCGCGCCCCCTGTCGCCAACCGATTACGGCGGATAGTCCTTGCGGTTTGCACGCCGCCACGCTATGGTTGAACGCATTTCGCCGCGCCTGTGGCGCCGCAAGTGAATCCACCATGTTCAAGCCCGTCTCCAACAAAACCGACTTCCCCGCCGTCGAACTCGAGATGGCGGCCTACTGGGAGTCGGCCGACACCTTCAGGAAAAGCCTGGCACGGCCGAGCACGCAGCGGCCCTTCGTCTTCTACGACGGGCCGCCGTTCGCGACGGGGCTCCCCCATTACGGGCATCTGCTGGCCGGCACGATCAAGGACATCGTGCCGCGCTACCAGACGATGCGCGGGCGCACGGTCGAACGCCGCTTCGGCTGGGACTGCCACGGCCTGCCGATCGAGGCGCTGGCGCAGGAGGCCCTCGGCATCAACGGCGCGCACGCCATCCGCGAATACGGCGTGGGGGCCTTCAACGAGCAATGCCGCTCGATGGTCCTCCGCTACGTCGACGAGTGGCGCCGCACCGTCACCCGCATGGGTCGCTGGGTCGATTTCGATCACGACTACAAGACGATGGACGCCACCTTCATGGAGTCGATCTGGTGGGTCTTCAAGCAGCTCTGGGACAAGAACCGCATCTACAAGTCCTACCGCATCATGCCCTACAGTTGGAAGCTGAACACGCCGCTGAGCAACTTCGAGGCGGGCAGCAACTACAAGGACGTGCAGGATCCCGCCATCACGGTCCGCGCCAGGATCCGCTCCGGCGCGCCGGCCGACTGGGGCGAGAGCTACCTGCTGGCTTGGACGACGACGCCCTGGACGCTCCCGGAGAACCTCGCCATCTGCGCCGGCCCCGCGATCGACTACGTCGCGGTCCGCGATGCCAGGGAACAGGTGGTCTATCTCCTCGCCGAAGCCCGCCTGGCGGCCTACTACAAGCGACCCGGCGACTACACGGTCGTCGCCCGCCTGACGGGCGCCGACCTCGCCGGCTGGCGCTACGAGCCGCTCTTCCCCTATTTCGCCGACCGTGCCGCCTTCCGCGTGCTGGTCGACCCCTTCGTCACGACCACCGACGGCACCGGGCTCGTCCACATGGCCCCCGCCTACGGTGAGGACGACTTCCGCGTGTGCCGCGATGCCGGCATCGACATTGTCGACCCGCTCGACGACGACTGCGTCTTCACCGCCCAGGTCCCCGACTTCGCCGGGCAGTTCTGCAAGGATGCCGACAAGGCGATCATCCGCGCGCTCAAAGAGGCGGGCAAGCTGGTCCACCAATCGACGATCGTTCACAGCTACCCGTTCTGCGACCGCACCGACACCCCCCTGGTCTACCGGGCGATCGAGGCCTGGTACGTCAAGGTCGAGGACATCCGCGACAAGCTGACCGCGGCCAACGAGGCCATCCGCTGGATGCCCGGCTACGTGGGCGACAAGCGCTTCGGCAACTGGCTGCGCGAGGCCCGCGACTGGAACATCTCGCGCAACCGCTTCTGGGGCTCCTGCATTCCCGTCTGGGTCAACGAGGCCGACAGCCGCGACACGATCTGCGTCGGTTCGGTCGCCGAACTCGAACAGTTGTCGGGGCAGACCGTCACCGATCTCCACAAGCACTGCATCGACCCGATCGTCATCGTGCGCGACGGCAAGACCTACCGCCGCACGCCGGAGGTGCTCGACTGCTGGTTCGAGTCGGGCGCGATGCCCTACGCCCAGCAGCACTTCCCC
>JAAYZJ010000366.1 GCA_012514915.1 Lentisphaerota bacterium
CGTCGTCGCGGGTCGTCTCCACCTCGAAGTGATGCGGGCGGTAATGCTCGTAGTGGTTGCGCATGTGAACCGTGTAGCGCGGCTTCAGGGGCTGGTTGAACACATGCCCCGGCTCGGCGGGCTGAAGATCGATCTCCAGCGAGGGGCGTTCGAGCGTCAGCCCGTAGAGCCGCACGCCGCTGGGATCGCCCAGCGGACGCAGGTGGAAACGGTTGGGATCGGGCAGGTTGACCGCGATGTCCAGCGCCCGCGTGATGTCGATCCGCAAGGCCCAGAGATCTTTGAAATCCTGCGAGAAATTGCGGCGCACGGGGATGCGGACGAGGTAGAGCCGCCCCTCGGGGGTCGGCACCAGCCGGACGTCGGGGTTGCCCCTGAACGTCGACTGATCGCCCGCGCGCGGGATGGAGGCCGTCACATCGACGTAGTCGGTCCGGCCGTTGCCCATCATCGAGCCAAACCGCAGCGTGAGGTCGCCCGTCAATGCCGGGTCGTCGTCCGTCGCGGCCAGCGCCCAGGCGAACTGGTAATCGCTGACGGGCACGGTGACGATCGCGCGCATCGGGTCGGGGTGCCGGTCGCCGTGGTCGTAGCGGGCGATGTAGCCGGGATACTCGCGCGCCTCGTTGGTGGCCGCCGACCAGCCGATCGTCCGGAGGTCCAGATGGTTCCCACCCGCGCTGGCGGGTAGCACGAAGGGGATCTGGTGCACCCGTACAAGCGCGTTTGTCAGGCCGGAAGGCCGTGTGCCGTTCGCAACGCCCGCGAGATCGACCGTCACGAAGCGGTCGTCCAGCGGCGGCGGGGCGGCGAGTGGCTCGACCACCGGCGGAGGGGCAGCGACGGCCAGCAGCGGTAGCAGGCTCGCCAGAAACAGGAGGCTGGACAGGCAGGATCGCTTCATGGGGGGGTCTCCGGCGCGCGGTCGGCGGTTCAGGGAAGTTCGAGTTCGGCGAAGTAGATGTCGGCCTTGGCGATCAGGTCGCCGACCGGTCGCTCGACAGGATCGTCGTGGTAGCGGTAGGCGAAGGGCTCGACGCCGAAGATGTAGGCGTGCTGGGAGTAGTAGCTCAGGCAGACCCGGCCCTCGGGATCCTCGATGAGCCCGCAGTACGAGCAGTCGCCGGCGGCCGGCAGGTTGAGCACCGGTGTGACGCGCCCCTTGTCGAGCCGCCAGACGCCGGTCGTGGCGGTTCCCGCCTGCGAGAAACCGGACATGCCCATGTCGCTCAGACGGGCGCGGCCGGCGACGTAGTGCACGCCGCGGTGGCGTAGAATGACGGGGGCGTGGATCATGCCGCCCTCCAACTCGGTGACGGCCCAGTCGGTGTAGGGCGGCCGTGCGCTGGCGAAGAAGGCGTTGCCGCTGCCGTTGTTGGACCGAACCACGACCCAGGCCTCGCCATCCTCCTGGAAGGCGATGTCCGACTCGCCGAGGAGCCGATCGGTCGGCCCGATCCGCGCCACGGACTGCCAGTGGAGCATGTCCTCGCTGACCATGAGCTGGTGCTGCCGCTCGGTCTCTTCACGCCGCAGCGACCCGCCCGGCATGGCGCCATACTGCAGCCCGTAATACCGGCCCTCGTGCAGCCGCACGCGCCAGAGCCACTGGTCGGGCTCGCAGATCGGCTGCGGCCGGCTCCAGTTGCAGGCATCGTCGCTGAAGCTGATGAACTGCTGCAGCTTGCGGGCAGCCACCCCCTCGATCCAGACGGCGATGAGCATGGCCAGGCGGCCGTCCGCCAGGGGCACCAGCTTCGGATCGCGCGTGTCGCCGTTGACCTTGACCCGGGCGACCTCCGTGAAGCGCTGGCGATCACTCGAGATCGCCACCACGGCCTGTCCATCGCCCGAGATATGGCCGGCGCCCTTGCGGTAGCTGACGACATACATGTCGTGCCAATAGATCAGGTCAGTGAACGCATTGTGCATCCCATCGCGGGTGAGGGTCGTCAGACGCCGTATTCTGGCCATGCCGTGAACTCCTATGTCGACGTGATACGCAAGTCAGCGGGCGACACCGGCGCCCGATCCGACTCCGTGGCACCGCAATAGGTGCCATCCCGGAGACAGCATTAACTATAGACGGCCGGCGCTGGGGGAACAAGCGCAAGTTACTGTGTGGAGGTAAGGAGGACAGGCATTCCTGCCTGTCCTTTGTGCGGGATGACACGGCGGGGCACATGGATGCCAGTCTTCACGGCCGGAATCTTGACATCCGGGGGCGCTGGGACAAGAATACGCCCACGCACGAATTGCCGGACGTGCCCGGTGGACACGGCGGCTCCGACCCGGTCATGTGCGGAGACTTCCTCGACTGCCTTGCCAAGGGGCGGACCCGGGACGGCTTGCTGGTCGACGGTTACTGGAGCGTGGCCCTGGGCGAAGCCTGCGAAATCTCCCGCGCGAAAATACGGACCGTCGACGTGCGCGAACTGGTTTGAAGCGAACATGACGACAAACGACAATCGCGAAGCGCTTGCGCCTGATACCCCGGAATACGTGACGATTCCCGGGGCACCGGGAGACGGGGACGTTGCATGCGCCGTCTACCCGCCCTTGGCGCAGGGTGCCGGGGGGCCATCCGGCATGGTCATCCACCTTTACGGCTCGTCGGGCTCGTGCCGGGTCTTCAACATGCAGCGCCCCCCTTACATGCAGGTGCGCCGCCTGCTGCGGGAGCGGGGGTATTGGCTGGTGGTGCCCGACCTGGGCGGGGCGCACTGGATGAACGAGCCGGCATGCCGCACGATCGATGCGGTCATCGCTGCATGGATCGACAACCACGGCGTCGATCCGGCCCGTGTCCATCTGCTCGGCACGAGCATGGGCGGGGGGAGCGGCCTGGCCTACATCGCGCGGCGCCCCAACCGCATCCGGTCGATGTGCGCCGTCTTTCCCATGACCGACTTCGCCCGCTTCACGCGGGATCGCCCCAACTATCTTGCTCCCATCCTGCAAGCCCATCACGTGTCCCCTGACGCCGCGGCCTGCCTGCTGGACGCGCTCTCGCCGATCCGTCATCCCGACGCCTACGCCGGCCTGCCGCTCCTGCTGCTGCATGGCGACCAGGACCCAATCGTGTCGGTCGAGCACAGCCGGACGTTTGCCGCCGCGCTCCGCGCCCGGGGGTATCCCGTCACCTACCGCGAGGTCCCGGGGTTCGGACACAACGATGACATCGCGGAGGCCTACCAGCGCGAGATCGCCGATTTCCTGGCCGGTTGAGCCGACCCCGCAAACGGCGCGTCGTTCCCTCGGCGCGCGATGCGGATCTGGAAGCCGGTGTCGTAGTACAGCTTGATGTAGTCGGTCGATTCGAGCGGCAGGGAGAAAGCAAGGCGCCCGCCTGCGCGCCGGAAGTGGAGCCGCCCCTGGCGAATCGACTCGACGCGCGCGACGTCGCGGTCGGCGCGGACGCTGAAGTGGACGTTGGTCAGCGGATGCAGCGTGTAGTTGGCCAGCGGAATCACGAGGCCGCGCGGGCTGTTCAGGCAGACCGCGTCCACCCGCGGTTCGCTGCAGACGACCGGCGGCTCGACCGCCGCCGCGCGCACGGGGGCCAGGATCGCCTCGCGCACGGCGTCCGGATAGTCCCAGGGATTGGCCGAGTGCTCCAGCCGC
>JAAYZJ010000367.1 GCA_012514915.1 Lentisphaerota bacterium
CGCGCTGGATCGCGGGCAGGACAACCTGGCGGGCGACCAGAGCCCCCGCGAGCCGCCACAGCCGGCTCCAGACCATCAACGACCGTCCCACGTGCAGGCGGCGGCCCAGTTCCGGCCCGTTCGAGCAGGCGGCAAGCAGGACGCAGGTTTCCGGCCAGCTGAGCGGCAAACGCGTGACGCGCCAGGGGAGAAGGGGCGGGGGCTGGGCGCCGGGGCCCGGAAGCGGCCAGTCGGCCGGCAGAAAGCCCGGCTGGGCCGGGATGGGAAGGCCGCCGTGGCTCGGCAGCCAGACGACCCCGGGGCGGGCATGTCGCGCGCGTCCGTCGGCCTGGCTCCCCGCAAGCGCGGCGGTCACCTGCCCGAGCAGGGCCGCGTCGGCGTCGAAGGGCGAGACGGCAAGCGGCGAGAGGTCGGGGAGGACGCGTTCGCGGCGCGGCGACCGCCGGAGCGCGCCGGGGTTTGCGCGCGGCGCGGTTTCGCCCCAGATCTGCAGGCGTCCGTCCAGCCAACTGCCTTGTAGGATCAACATGGTTGGGAGCCTCACTCCAGCAACGGCCGGTCTGAAGACTCGCCCTTGCGCAGTCCGTTAGTCTGCCCATTCCATTCGAACCAGGCGCGAAGCGGCGTGACGCGGAGCACGCGGACGCCGTTCTTGCTCCGTTCTCCCGTTGCCAGCATTTCGCCGGTGTCCAGTATCACAAGCGTCTCCTGGCCCGAGGTGGCGAGTCCCCGAACCGTGAAGAGCGGCCAGGTGCCGGCCGGCGGTGTTTCCAGGAGGGCCGCGGCGTGGCCGTTGGTCGACTCGGGAGGCGTCACCGTGTCCTGCGCGCCGGCCGCCGGCGGCGGGAACAACGCGTCCGGCACCCCATTCGAAACCGGCGGCGCCGCGTCGGCTCCACGCGGCGCGTCGGGTGCCGGGACGGGAGGCGGCTCCGTCGGGCGCGCGGCGTTGCCCTCGCTTGACGGGGGCGGCGGCGGGGTGGGAAGGCGGCGTGGCGCGTCGGGCAACGACCGGAATGTCGGGGCCGCGTCATGCGCCGACTCGGAGGCATGCGATGCGGGGAGCCGTCCCTGCCGGAGCGCCAACCAGGCCAGGGCCAGCGCCAGGAGAAGGATCGCGACTGGCAGGACCAATTGCGCCGGATGGCGTGCGTTCGCGTGAGAGGGGGCGGGAACCGCACCGACATCCGCCGCGCCAGGCGCGGGCGTGGCGCCAGGCGCGGGCGTGGCGGCGGGGGCGTGGTCGGGGGAGGGCGTGGCGGCGGGGGTGTGGTCGGGGGAGGTGCCGCCGTGATCCGTCCCGGTCGCCCGTGGCATCCCGGACGGGGACGGCCGACGGCCGTCGCCCGGCGCGGCGGCGTTTGTCGCGCCGTTTTGCTGGGCCTGTCGCCGCAGGGCATCCTCCAGCAGACTCATTCGGGCCGTCCTTCCAACTGGGCCTCGGCCCGGCGCACGCAGTCGTCGGTGATGTCCCATTGCCCGGCGGCGAACCCCGCCATCAGGGCGTAGTCGCACAGCGCATTGATGAGCCGCGGCACCCCATGTGAATAACGACCCACGGACTCGACTGCCTCGTCGGTGAACCGCACGGTCTCCGGCGCCCCGGCCGTGTGCAGCCGGTGCATGATGTAGGCGCCGATGTCACCGGGCTCCATGGGGGGAATATGGTAGCGCACGGTGATCCGCTGGCGCAACTGCCGCAGCGACGGGTCGGTGAGCCGTTCCGTCAGCTCCGGCTGTCCCGAGAGGACGATCTGGATCAGCTTTTGCTGGGCGGTCTCCAGGTTCGACAGCAACCGGACCTCCTCCAGGGTGCGCTTGGGCAGATCCTGCGCCTCGTCGATGATCAGGGCGACGATCTTGTTTGACGCGGCCTGTTCCAGCAGAAAGGTGTTGAGCGCCTGCAGTTGCGACAAACGGTCCTGGCGCGCCGCCGGGATGCCCAGATCGAGCAGGATGGCCCGCAGCAATTGCAGCCCGTTGAGGCAGGGGTTGAGGATCAGGGCCGACTGGATCTGCCCGCCAAGGCGTTCGAGCACGGCGCGGCAGAGGGTCGACTTGCCGCAGCCGACCTCGCCCGTCAGCGCGATGAAGCCGCGCCGGTGGGTGATCCCGAAAAGCAGATGATCGAACGCCGCCCGGTAATGCGCCGCAAAGTAGAGATACTTCGGGTCGGGGGTGATGCTGAACGGGTGTTCGCGGAGTTGGAAGAAATCGAGATACATTTCACGTGACCCCATTGTGCCAAGCCGTTGGGCAAATGTCGAGAAGGGAGCAAATGTAATCGGATAGAAGCTGTGAAAAAAACAGGGGTGCGATTGTCGCCGCGCCCCCCAGTGGTCAAGAATACGCCGTTTTCCTTGCGTTTTGGAGGGTCGGGCTCCGTCCCGACCGTATTCAGGCGATGATTTCACAGCTTCTTAGCGACCGGGGGTGCGAGGAATGAGCATGAATCCGTGGGCAAGCGATGGCGAAATTCGGGAGTTCGCCGGTGGAGCAAACACA
>JAAYZJ010000368.1 GCA_012514915.1 Lentisphaerota bacterium
GGAAGGAAACTGAACCGCTCCGCCGTGACCCAGATGCCGCCCCCCGAGGGGCCGCCGAAAGTAGAGGTCGGCGAGCCGTCGGCGATCAGGCTGCCGGCCAGTCGGACGGGGCCGGCGGCATGCACGCGCACCAGGCCGCCGCCACGCCGGTAGTTGTTTCCCTCCCGGTAGTTGCCGTTGCACGATCCAGGATAGACGGGCGCCGCCGCAAAACCGTACGGCTGCCCGAAGGTGTTTTGCACAACATTGCAGCCGCCCCGGCCGCCGTATCCCGCACCGCGGTCGAAGTCGAATCCCCGCCCCGGCGCGAGCGTTTCTGGATCGAGCTCCTTGAGACCGTCGAACCCCCGCTCGGTGGCGTCGAAGCCGCCCCCGGCCGCGACGGAGAGTCGGTAGACGTCGAACCGCGGGGAACCGCCCGTGTAGCGGTCGCTGGCGGGATAGATCCAGCAGTTGCTTTCCACCTGCAGCACGCCTCCCACCCGCACCGAGGCGCTCCCCGTGAACCAGTTGAAGAGCTGATTGGTCGGGCCGGCGTAGATGGCCAGTGCGGACGTATCCCGCAGCCGCAGATCGCCACCGACCGCCAGCGCGGTTGCATACGTCTGATCGGTGCCGCCCGCGCCGAGCTGGGCGCTCTGCGTCAGCTCCAGGTCGCCGTGGACGACGAGGCGCGCTTCCTCGAAATGGACGCCTGTCAGCGGCAGTTGGCTGGCCGACTCGGTGCGGCTGGCGCGGTTGGGTACCGTCGTCCGCGCGGCGACGCGCAGGATGGCCGCATTGCTGATGGCCAGCGAACCGCATTCCGCATAATTCGTCGTCCAGCAGTAGCCGGCGTCGATGACGACGTGATCGTGGCGTCCAGGCAGATTCCCTGCGGGCAGCCAGTTCGCCGGCTCGTGCCACGCGCCGGGCGCCGCCGTGCCGCCGTTCCAGACGCGCGTGGCCGGCGGCTCGGCCAGACGGAAGAGTGCCAGCACGCGGCGCGGCCGATCGACGGAGAACACCAACGGGTTCTGCGTGGCCAGTCCGAGCGGCGTGTCGCCCAGCCAGTAGAGGAACTCGTAGCCCGGTTCCGGAACCGCCTCCATCGACGCGATGACGGCCCCCGTCGTGTACCATGCCGTCAACGGCCCGTCGACGCCGCCGCTGCGCACCAGACCATTCGCGCCGGCGGAAACCTCGATGAGCTGCTCAGGTTCCCCCCAGAGCCAGGTGAGCGTCAGGTTCTCGGTCATCGGAAAGGCCACCCAGTTGGTTGTCCCCGACGCGACGCCTTCGACCGCGTTCGACAACGCATAGCCCTGGCAGTGGTAGCGAACACGCTGGCTGTCCTCCGATATGCCGATCGTCTCCACCGTGTTCGTCACCCAGGTGCCGTGCGCGACACTGTGCGAACCGTAGGCGGGGCTCGGCCCACCGGCCCGGAGGGGCGCCCCGGCGACGGTGAGGATCTTGTCGGCCTCGGCGCTGACGACGAGCGTGGCGCTGCCCGACTCTCCGTACGCGTAGACGCCTCCCGTCAATTTTCCCCTTCCTCCGGTCACATCCACGGCCAGTTGGGTCAGTTCCTCGTACAGCAGCGAGGGCGGCGTCTCGCCGGCGGCCAGCGCATCGAGGTCGGCCGGGGCGAGATTGACGCCGATCGAAATCCGCCCGCCCCCGCCGGGTGACGAGTAGGATCCCGAGCAGAGTCCGCCCTGGGCGCTGACTCCGGCCTCCATCCCGTACGTGATCGTCTGGCAGGTCAGCCAGATGCCCCCTCCGGACGACCCACCGTAGTTCGACTGAGGGCCTGCATCGGCCTTCACATGGCCGTCGAGGATGACGTCGCGCGCCAGAACCCGCACGGCACCGCCACCACGGCGGTAGTTGTTCATCACGTTGTTAAAGATGCCGTTGGGCGACCCCGGATAGAAAGGCGCATAGGGGAACCCATAGGCCAGACCGCGCCCGCGGAAGACGCTCGCGCTCCCGCCGTTGCCGCCGTGTCCCGCGCCGATGCGGTATTCCATGCCCCAGCCAGGCGCCGGCGTGCCCACATAGTTGGGGATGATTCGTTCGTGATAGGCGGGATAAGGAGGAAGGCGCAAGCCGACATTCGTGTAGCCCCAGCCACGCTGGGTCGCGTCGAAACCGCCTCCGGCGGCCACCACGAGGTCCTGGAGGTCGAACACGACGGGATGCCCCGTAAAGGTGTCGCAGTCGGGATGGAACCAGCAGCCGGAATCGATGGTCGTCGAGCCGGCGACGGTCACGCGTGCGCCCCCCGTTTGGAAGGGTTGCATCCTGTCTCCGCTGGGGCCGGCATAGACGGCCAACGCCTTGCTCCCCGTCAGCGTCAGATCGCCACCGACGGTCAGGTAGCTCGCGCAAGCCTGCCCCACGCCGCCGACCGAAACATTGCCACCGAGCCAGAGATCGTCCAGCACAAAAAGGCCGACGGGGGACGTCCGCGCCGGATCCCGTGGCGTCTGTGCGGTGACTGTGGCCTTGGTTCCGGCGACGATCAGCGCCCCGCCGCTCAGGACCAGGCGACCCGCCTCCGCCACGCGGTCGACATAAACGGTCTTGTTGGTGAGATAGACGGCGTCGTCCGTCGTCGGCACCCCGGCAGGCGTCCAGTTGCCGGCCACGTCCCAGAACCCGTTGTTCGCCCCCGTGAAGACCTTGCTCGTCAAGACGGGCGCCGCCGGCACAAAGCGGGCGGTCAACGCGCGGGCCTGCAGACGGGTCGGGACTGTCAGCACGCGATCGAACGTCGCCCCCGGCACGACATCACCCTCCCAGCAGAGGAAGCGGTAGCCGGCATCGGGAATCGCCTCGACGGTGAAGTCGATCGTCGCCCCCTCGGGCATCCACTGCTCGAAGAGCGTGTTCGTCGCCTCGCCCATGCGGAGACGCCCGTTGGCCCCGGCCGCAGTCCGGAAGCGGAACTCCCGGTTGCCCCAGAGCCAGGTCAGGGTCGGGTTGTTGGTCGCGGTGATCGAGACTTCGTTAGTTGTGCCGGCGGTGAAGACGCCGTTGGTGTCGGCCAGCGTGTAGCCGGCGCAGGTGTAGCGCACGCTGCCGTCCGAGGCAGGGTCGACCCCCAGAGAGGGTGCCGTCGCGACAATCGTCTGGTTCCAGGCAAGCCGGTGCGTCGCGTAACCGGGGGTGGGTGTCCCTGCTTGCAGCGGGCTCCCTTTGACCTGCAGCAGGCGGTCGGCGGCCGGCGCCTGGACGAGGGTGGCCGTCCCCGACTCTCCATAGGCCGCGGTGTCCTGCCCGCCGCGGACGTCCGCCGTCACCTGGGTCAGTGGCGCGTAGCGCAGCCCTTCCGGCGTCGCTCCCGCCGCGAGCGCCCCGACCTCCGCCGCCGAGAGCCCGATGGCGACCGAGACGCGTCCACCTCCGCCGGCCGACGTGTAGCCGGAAACAAGGTCGCCGCCGACCGCGCTGAGGCGGGCCGCGGGCCCGAAGTCGATCCGGCTGCACACCACCCAGATCCCGCCGCCCGAACTGCCGCCGTATTCGCTCTGCATGCCGGCATCGGCATGCAGCGAGCCATGCAGGACCACATCGGCCGCCGCGATCCGCACCGCGCCGCCGCCGCGTCGTTCATGGGTCTTGCCCGCCGCGTAGTACATGCCATTCGGCGAGCCGGGGTGGATCGGCGCATAGGGATGGCCGTAGGCCAGCCCGCGGGTCGCGCTGGCGCTGCGCCCCTTGCCGCCGTAGCCGCCGCCCCGGTTGAAGCTGGTTCCAGCCCCCGGCGCCAGCGTCCAGAAGTAGTTGTTGGTCACGATTTCGTAGATCGTCCCGGCGGGCGGCGTCGCGGGGCCGAAACTGCGGTAGCCCCAGCCGCGCTGCGAGGCATCGAAACCGGCCCCGGCTGCAATGTGGAGGTTCTGCAGGTCGAAGATGACCGGCGCGCCGGTGTAGGGATCGCAGTCGGGATAGATCCATGAACCGGCGCCGAGCGTGGTCGTTCCCGCGACGGTCACACGCCCGCCCCCCAGCGTGAACGCATCGTTGGTGCGCGCGCCGGCGTAGATGGCCAGCGCCTTGCCGCCCGCGAGCGCCAGGTCGCCGCCGACCGACAGATAGCTGTCGCAGGCCTGATTCACGCCGCCGATCGAGCAATCGCCCGCCAGCAGACAATCGCCCTCGACCCGCAGGCCGACGGGGTTGGTCCGGCCGGCGTCGAGCGGAGCCTGGACGAGCACGTCCGTCCCGGCCCCCCCCACGATCAACGCGCCACCCACGAGCTCCAGGCGGCCGGCCACGGCCTCGGCATCCACCTTGACCGTGAGATTGGTCAGGTAGACGGCGTGCGTGTTGGTAGGCACGCCGCCGGGCGTCCAGTTGCCGGGCTCCGCCCAGGTGCCGCCATCGGGGCCGGTGTAGACCTTCGGCGTCAGATCGGCCCATGCCGTCGCGCCCAGTCCCGCGCCCAACACAAACAGGAAAACCCATGCCAGCCAGTAA
>JAAYZJ010000369.1 GCA_012514915.1 Lentisphaerota bacterium
AGAGGTCGACGAGCAGGGACTCCTCGTACGTCGCCTCCGGAACGGGCGGGATCGCGACCACAAGCCAGGTCCGTGTCCAGTCGGAGGCCGGTTCGCGCAGCCGCCGCTGCTCGGCGACCTCGGCCAGATAGGCCTGCCCGAGCGCCCCCGGCGGCGGCGGGGGGCTCCTCCAGGCTGCGAGGCAAGCGTCGCTATCGATATCCGGCGCCGTGAAGACCACCCCGGCTACGCCATACCCCGTCAGGGAAAGGTGCTCGGGTGGAGCGGACAGCCGCTGCTCCCCGGTGTCCAGCAGCCGGATCTCCATGCCCGACCAGTCAAACGGCCAGGCGATCCGGCAATCGACCGACTGGCGGGCGGCGCCGGTAAAGTTGCCGACCACCAGCAAAGCCAGACGACGATCCTTCGAGACCATCAGATAGTGGCCGGTTTCAGGATCGCCCGGGAAGATGGCGCGGCTGTTGAAGTCGTGGTAGACCGCGAGATCGCGCTCCCCGCGCATCACGCTCCAGAGCCGCCAGAGCGTGTGGAAGACCCGGTCGTTGATCCCCGGCTCAGGGGGATGGACCAGACTGCTGGTGAGGAACTGACGGCCAAGCGTGCTGTGCGGATACTGGCCGGTCGCCGCCAGAAAAGGCGTCATGCGCGGCGACGTGTACTCGGGGAAGGCGGCCACCCACATCGTGCCGGGGCAGACGGCCGCCATGCTGTAGTACTCGTGCTCAGCGCGGCCGCGGACCAGCAGGCCGCGTTCGCCCTCGCCCGACACGTAGCCGTCGACGAACGAAAGGCCCAGCGCCGAGAACCAGGGGCCGGTATGGGAATAGAGGATGCCCCCGCTGCCGACACGCCGACGGAGGGCGCGCCATTTCAGGTAGTGCATGCGGAAGCGGATGCGGCCGCCGTTGTACGTCTCGTCCGGCGGCGTGACGTCATGAACAGGGCCGCCGTAGTCGACATAGAGCCCGTCGAAATCGCGCTGCAGCAGGGCGTCGAACCAGTCGGCGCCGCGCTCGACCACCGACTCCTCGCTGCCGCGCACGTAGACGGCCAGACGGATCCCGTGGCGATGGAGCGTCTCGACCAGCGCGGCGAATCCGGCGGGATCATGGGGCATGCCGTCGTTCTGCGCGTCGCGCCGCCAGTTCTCGTGCATGACGAGGACATCGCACCCCGACGCGGCGATCGCCGCAACCTGTTCCGGCTCCGGATATCGTCGATAGTTGTCGAAATAGTGAAACATCCGCAGCGGCGGCTTGTGCCGTGTGGCGGCAGCCGGTCGGATCGCCCAGCCCCAGTGGTTGCGCCACTGACACAGGGCAGGCGGAGCGAAGGGACGCTTCTGGATCACCCAGCGCAGCGTCGGCGAGTCGTCCTGCCACACGACCTCGGAGGCGTTGTCGGCGGGGTTGCCCGAGAGCGTGTTGCAGCCCTCCATGAAGAGCTCGGCATAGAGCGATGGCCCTGCGGCACGGCGCATGTACAAACCGACCTGCGGCATCAGGCCCGTCTCGAAGACGCGCGGCTCACCCCGCGGCAGAAACCGCTCGGCGGGGGCCATGATCAGCGCGCCGTCGACCTGTTTAGGCCGACCCGGGACGCTCCACCTGATCTCGTCGAAATCGCTGCAGTCGGGACGCGCCACGAGGGCCAGGCGCACGATGTCGGGCGCCGGTCGCCCGCAGGCAAAGAAGCAGGCGCTGGTGAAGGCGGTGCCGTCGGGATAGAACTCGTGGCGCAGGGATAGCGTGTATTCGGGCACCGGCCGCCCCTGCTCGTCGTGCCAGGCCAGGTCGGCGAACTCGACCTGGCGGGCGCCGTTGCGCGTGAAGACCCGGACGCCGCCGGGCCGCGCCACCGTCCGCAGCCGCCGACCATCGGCCAGTTCGATATCCAGCCGCATTGCACCGGGAGGGAACAGCAGTGTCCGGCGTCCGTCGGCCTCGCGGACGACCACGCGTTCGGGTAGTCCTCCCGATGCCTCGGTAAAGGAGATGCCCAGTG
>JAAYZJ010000370.1 GCA_012514915.1 Lentisphaerota bacterium
GGATCGTGGCCGCCGCGGACGACCCAGCCGATATCGAGCTCGGCCTGGAGCAGCCGGGTGTTCGCGTAGAGCAGATCGAGAATCGTCTGTCCCCCACGCCCCTTGCGGATGCCGAAGCGCTCGAACTCGAACATGTGGTTGTGGTACTGCAGCGTGATGCCGGCCTGCGCCAGTCGTTTCGCATAGCCGTCGAATTCGCGGCCCAGTTTCTTCCAGTCGCCCATCGAGGTAAACGCCTTGTAGGAAAGCCAGGGGATCGCCACGTACGAGATGCCCCACCCCTGGCAGTCGGCGATGGCCTTGCCGACATCGGCGCGGAATTCGTCGAGGCTGATATGACCGCCGATCGGTTCAACGCCGGCATCGAGCATGATCCGGCGCAGCTCAGCGGGCTCGATGGGGCCCACCCCGGAAATCTGGGCGGCATCGTAGCCGATCTTCTTGACGCGCTTCAGGGTTCTGGCCATGTCGGCCGGGGTCTTCAAAAATTCGCGCAGCGTGTAAAGCTGTGCCGCAATGACGGGTTTCTTGCTACGGGCAGCCATGTTCGTCTCCATTCTCGGCCCCGTCCTGCGGGACCCCTTGTTTCCTTCTGCGCCGCCGGGCCGGCCCCGACCGGTCCGGCGCGGTTCAAGCCGACTTCAACCGCTTGACCAGCGAGCCCGGTTCCTCGATTTGCGAGCGGACCAGATCGAGCGTGATGACGATCGAGGCCAGATCCTTGCGGCCCGGCGCCTCGTACATCAGGTCGAGCATCAAATGCTCCATGATCGCCCGCAGGCCGCGCGCGCCGGTCTTGCGCTCCAGGGCGATCCGCGCCATTTCCTGCAGCGCAGCGGGTTCAAACTCCAAGGCGACCGACTCCATCGCCAGCAGTTTCTGGAACTGCCGCACCATGCAGTTCTTCGGTTCGGTCAGAATGCGGACGAGTTCCGATTCGCTCAGGGTCTCCAGCGTACAGGTGACGGGGATGCGCCCGACAAACTCGGGGATGATGCCGTAGCGGATCAGATCCTCCGGCTCGACGGCAAGCCCGGTTCCACCGAGCCCCCGCCCGGCGGCGGGCGGCTTGTCGCTGCCGCGGTAGCCGACGACCTGGCGTCCGGTCCGCTGCTTGACGATGGTGTCGAGTCCGACAAACGCCCCGCCGCAGATAAAGAGGATTTTTTCGGTGTTGATGTGGATGTATTCCTGGTTGGGGTGCTTGCGCCCGCCGGTCGGCGGCACATGCGCCACGGTCCCCTCGAGGATCTTGATCAGCGCCTGCTGAACCCCCTCGCCCGACACGTCGCGCGTGATCGAGACGTTCTCGGTCTTGCGGGCGATTTTGTCGATCTCGTCAATATAGACGATGCCCCGTTCCGCGCGGGCGACATCCATGTCGGCCGCCTGCAGCAGCGCCAGGAGGATGTTTTCCACGTCCTCGCCGACATAACCGGCCTCGGTCAGCGTCGTCGCGTCGGCGATCGCAAAGGGGACTTCCAGCATCCGGGCCAGCGTCCGGGCCAGCAGGGTCTTGCCACAGCCGGTCGGACCGATCAGCAGGATGTTGCTCTTCTCGATCTCGACATCCTGGAAGCGGGGATCGTCGAGCTTCTGCCCGATCCGCTTATAGTGGTTGTGGACGGCGACGGCCAGCGACTTCTTGGCGTATTCGTGGCCGATCACGTACTGATCGAGAAACTCCTTGATCGCGCGCGGGGCGGGGGGCTTGATCGGCTTGGGCTCCGCCGGCTTGGGCTCCGCCGGCTTGGCGGCGGCGTTCTTGGACGCCTTGGCGGCGGCGCGCCCGGCGGCCGGCCCCTTGGCCGGCTGGGTCGAGCCCTGCTGCTCCTCGACCATGTTGCGGCAGACCTCGACGCATTCGACACAGATGTTGGCGTCGGGGCCTTTGATGAGCGGCACGACCTTGTCGGCGCGGCCGCAGAACGAGCAGAACTCGGCGGGTGGATTCTTGGGAGGCATGTTGTTCCGTCTTGCGTGGTGGGAGACGGCGCCCGGGCGAGTTGCCCGGCGCGCCGCGGCGTCTACTTCCGGGCTGACGCGGCCGGCTTGCGAATCAGTTTCTCGTCGATGAGGCCGTAGGCGCACGCTTCGTCGGCGGACATGAAGAAGTCGCGATCCGTATCGCGGGCGATGGTCTCCACGCCGCGGCCGGTGTGGTCGGCCAGAATCTCGTTCAGCCGGTCCTTCAGGCGCAGGATTTCCTTGGCCTGGATGCTGATGTCGGTGGCCTGTCCCTCGGCGCCGCCGAGCGGCTGGTGGATCATGATGCGTGCATTGGGCAACGCGAACCGTTTGCCCTTGCATCCGGCGGCGAGCAGGATCGCTCCCATGCTGGCGGCCTGGCCGACGCAGTAGGTCGCCACGTCGCAGGAGATGAACTGCATCGTGTCGTAGATCGCCAGGCCGGCGGTGACCGATCCGCCCGGCGAATTGATGTAGAAGGCGATGTCCTTGGCGGCGTCCTGGGCCTGGAGAAAAAGCAACTGGGCGATGACCAGACTGCTGACCTCGTCGGTAATGGCCGAGCCGAGAAAGATGATGCGGTCCTGCAGCAGCCGCGAGTAGATGTCGTAGGCGCGTTCACCGCGGCCGGTCTGTTCGACGACCATCGGAATCAACATGGACATGGAGGCACCTTTAAGTTCCGGATAGTAAAACCTCTATCATAATGAACGCTGTGGCGCGCGTCAATCTTTCGCCGCCAGCCGGGCGACGTGCGGCAGGATGGCCGCAGCCCACCGCTCGTAGCCGGGCCGGCCCGGATGGAGTCCGTCGGGGAAGACCTCCGCGGCGATCGAGCCGTCGGGCTCGGTCAGGACGGCCCCAATATCCAGGAAGAAGACATGCTCACCGTCGGCCAGGCGGGCGGTCATGGCGTTGACGGCCCGGATGTCGTCGCCGGCCGGCGGCACAAACGAGCGTCCGCGGGGGAAGATTCCCAGCAGCAGGATGCGGGTCTCCGGCGTCTTGACCCGCAAATCCTCGACCAGCAGCCGTGTCCCCCGGGCGACCTCGTCGGGCGTGAAGCCGTTGGAGAGGTTGTTGACGCCGATCAGGAGCACGATGAGTCGGGGCTTAACCTCATCGTAGATTCCGTTGGCGACCCGCCAGCGCAGGCCCTGGATCCAGTCGCCGCTGATGCCGTGGTTCGCCGGGGCGTATTGGCCGAAATGCTTGTCCAGCAGATCACGGGGCCAGCCGGCGGTGATCGAATCGCCCAGGAAGACCAGCGACGGCGGCTGCTTGCGGGCGGCGTCCATAAAGGCTTCGTGCTGCCGGACATAGCCCGCCTGCAGTTCCCCGCGGGCATCGCGGTGCGGGGTGACGGCCGTCATCTCGGGCGAGATGATCGTGACGGGGGGAGGCGGCACAGCCCCCACCGGCCAGCGCTCGAGCGTGAAGTGGAGGTTGAACAGACCGGCGGCGCCGACGCCCGGGCCGACCATGACATAAACCGTGTCGCCACGCCCCAGACGTCCCAGATTCTCCTGAAAGAGCGTCGGCCGGCGCTGACGCGGCACGTGCCGCTCGATGATCGCCCGGTCGTTCACGAAGACCTTCAGCGCGAGACCGTTGGTATCCCCGCCCAACCGGTGGGCGATGTTGCCCTGGCGCAACCAGATCTCGCCGGGAGCGTCTTCAGGCAGCGTGTAGCCCGCGATCCAGTAGCGCGCGACCTGCTCCGGATCCTGCGTGGCCGGCAACCCCGTCAGGTTGATCCGCGGCCTGCGGCCATCGACCTTGCCGGTGGCGTTGGTGAAGCAGAAAAGCTTCGAGACGGGGTCGTAGGGAACCGGTTCGTAATGCCGTGCGTCACCCACGGGCCCGCCGGCATTCCAGAGGAACGACCAGCCCGCGGGTGGCTCCTTCTGCGCCCGGGCCGCCTCGCCGTAGACGGCGACGACCTCCTGCCCCCGGGCCGCCAGCGTCAAACAGATGAATCCCAACCCTGCCAACCGCGCCATGCCGCTCATGATCGTTTCCTTTCCATTCCGGTTCCCCGGATGCGCTGTCCGCCCCAGGAACCCCGCCGTTTGCCCGAGAAGGCACGCAGCTCTCATGCCAACTACGGGGCCAACGGCAGGGTTGACAGCCGGGTTCTTTTTCGTCAACAATAACGGCGTACCGCCCCTTTGGCAAGGTTGCCCGGGCAAACATGAAGGAACACCATGAGTCAGAAAATGGCCGTATTCGCCGGACAGGGCGCTCAGTTCGTCGGCATGGGCAAGGACTTGGCCGCCGACCCCGCGATCGCCGCCTGCTACGACCGCGCCAACGCAGTGCTGGGCTTCGACCTGAAGCAGATCTGCTTTGAAGGCCCCGCCGAGAGTTTGACGCGCTCCGATTACTGCCAGCCGGCCATTTTTGTCACCAGCGTGGCGAGCTGGACGGCCTTCGGCAAGCGCTATCCCGGCTGCACCTTCGCCTCGGTCGGCGGGTTGAGCCTGGGGGAATGGACGGCGCTGCATGTCGCGGGGGTTCTCGACTTTGAAACCACGGTGCGCGTTCTCGAAGCGCGCGGACGCTTCATGCAGGAGGCCTGCAACGAGCAACCAGGCGGCATGGTCAGCGTCATGGGGCTGGGTCTCGACCAGGTTCAGGCCATCTGCGGGCAGACGGGGGCCACGCTGGCCAACCACAATTCCGACTCGCAGATCGTCCTCTCGGGCACCAAGGAGGCCGTGGCGGCGGCCGAGCATGCCGCGCTGGCCGCCGGCGGCAAGGCCATCGTGCTGAATGTGGCCGGTGCCTTTCATTCGCCCCTGATGGCGCCCGCACGCGAGCGGCTGGCGACCCTGCTGCGCGACATTCCCTTCGCCGCCCCCCGCCTCCCCGTCTATTCCAACGTCACGGGGCAGCCGCATGCCGCCGACGGCGACGCGATCCGCGAGGCGATGCTGCGCCAAGTGACCGACTCGGTCCGCTGGCTGAGCTGCGTGCGGGCCTCGCAGGCCCAAACCTTCATCGAATTCGGCCCCGGCAAGGTTCTTTCAGGGCTGATCAAGCGGATCGACCGCGCGAACAACGTCGCCAACATCCAGGATCTGGCGACCCTGGAGAGCGCGGCGGCGATCGCCGCCGCCTGACCCCCACCCCGCCAGGAGATTTGCCGTGGCCAAATTGCCAGAAAAGATCGCGGTTGTGACCGGCGCCGGCAGCGGCATCGGGCAAGCCATCGCCCTTGAACTCGCTCGCGAAGGATGCACGGTCGCCCTCTGCGGCCGCCGCATCGAGCCCCTGCAGGAGACGGCCCGGGCCATCGAGGCGCTGGGGCGGACGACACACGTCGGTTCCGTCGACGTCTCGCGCGGCGACGATGTCCAGCGCTTCATCGACGAGGTCGTGCAGCGTTTCGGCCGGCTTGACCTGCTCGTCAACAACGCGGGGATCACCCGCGACAACCTGCTGATCCGCATGACGGAAGCGCAATGGGACGAGGTTCTGGCCACGAATTTGAAGGGCGCCTTTCTCTTCAGCAAGGCCGCGGCGCGCCCCATGATGAAGCAGCGATCGGGGTGCCTGATTCAGATCACCTCAATTATTGGCTTGATTGGGAACGCCGGACAATGTAATTATGCTGCTTCTAAGGCAGGCCTTATCGCCTTGACCCAGTCAATGGCGAAAGAGCTGGCATCCCGGAACATCCGCGTGAACGCGGTTGCGCCGGGGTTCATCGTGTCACAGATGACGGACGCACTGCCCGACGCCCTGCGCGACAAGATGCTGGCGGAAATTCCGCTGGCTCGGTTCGGCACAGGGGCGGATATTGCGAAAGCCGTAGTGTTTCTAGCCAGTGACGATGCCTCCTATGTAACGGGGCAGGTTCTGAGTGTGAACGGCGGCATGACGATGTGACAAGAGCCCGTGTGGGCGACAGCACGATCAACAACTCATGGAGTAAGTCAAGATGGCAAGCAAACTGGAAGAATGCGTCAAGGAAATCATCGTTGAGCGCCTGGGCGTCAACGCGGATCAGGTCACCCCGGAGGCCTCGTTCGTCAACGACCTCAGCGCCGACTCGCTCGACACGGTCGAACTAATCATGGCTTTCGAGGAAGAATTCGGCGCCGAGATTCCCGACGAAGACGCCGAGAAGCTGACCACGGTCGGCGCCGTGCTCGACTACCTGAAGAGCAAGGGTTTCGACAAGGAATAGGGAGCCAGGCTCCCACTGCCAACCAAGGTGGACGCGCGCGCGCCCCTTGGCTGTTTTTTACTTGCGGCGACCGGTTCGGAACGACCTGACGGTCGCCGTGGCATTCGCCATCACAGGGAGGCTACTCGATGCACGCCCGCCAGCGGTTCCCTTCCGCGACCGGCCTCGGCCAGTCGGCATGCCCGGCCGTTCCCGTTGTCCGCGGCCGGCCTGAACGGGCCTGGCGCCGACGGGCCTGATCGACGCCCCCGAGGGATTCTCATGACTAAACGTGTTGTTATCACCGGCATGGGGGCCGTTTCCCCCCTGGGCGCCGACCTCAAGACCATCTGGAACGGCCTCACAAGCGGGACGTCTGGCATCGGCCTGATCGACCGGTTCGACACGACGGACTACGCCGTGAAGATCGCCGGCCAGGTGCGCGATTTCGACGTCAACGCCTTTATCCCTCCCAAGGAGCAGCGGCGGATCGACCGCTTCTGCTGGTACGCCCTGGCCGCCGCTCGGCTGGCCGCCGCCGATTCGGGGCTCGATTTCGGCGCACAGGATCCCAACCGCGGCGGCTGCATCGTCTCGTCGGGGATCGGCGGCCTCGAGACGCTTTCCGAACAGGCGCTCAACCTGCTGCAAAAGGGGCCGCGCCGCGTCTCGGCGTTCACCATCCCCGCGATGATTCCCAACATGAGCGCCGGTCTGATCGCCATCGAGCACCATCTGCAGGGACCGAACTTCGCCCCCGTCACCGCATGCGCCACCGGCCTCCACTCGATCGGCCTCGCCGCCCGGGCGATCGCCTACGGCGAATGCGACGTCGTGATCGCCGGCGGCTCGGAAGCCAGCATCGCACCGCTGGCCGTGGCCGGCTTCTCGGCCATGCACGCCCTCAGCACGCGCAACGACGCCCCGACGACGGCCAGCCGGCCCTTCGACCGCGAGCGCGACGGGTTCGTCATGGCCGAGGGGGCGGGCATCGTCGTCCTCGAGAGCCTCGAGCATGCCCGTGCCCGCGGCGCCCGCGTCTACGCCGAGGTGGCCGGGTTCGGCATGACGGCCGACGCCTTCCACATGACCGCCCCGCGCGACGACGGCGACGGCGCGCGGCGCGCCATGCTGCGGGCCATGGCCGACGCCGGGCTGAACCCCTCGGATATCGACTATGTCAACGCGCACGGCACCAGCACGCCGCTCAACGACAAGACCGAAACGCTGGCCATCAAGGCCGCGCTGGGTGAAGCCGATGCGCGCCGGGTCATGGTGTCGTCGAGCAAGTCGATGACCGGCCACATGCTGGGCGCCGCGGGCGGCTTCGAGACGATCGTCTGCGCCCTGGCCATCCAGAACGGCGTCGTGCCGCCGACGGCCAACCTGACGACCGCCGACCCCGACTGCGATCTGGACTATGTGCCGCGGACGGCCCGGCAGGCCCGGGTCAGGGCCTGTCTCAACAACTCGCTGGGCTTTGGCGGGCACAACGCCTGCCTGGCGATCAGGGCGGTTGAGTAGCAAGCGGACGGGAACGGCCCCGCCGCCGCGGCGGCGGGCGGCAGACGGCGGCCGAACTTCGAATGGGGTGGCGCGCGGCGCCGCCAGGCCGGATAGGTGAGTGATGTTGACGAGACTAGGCGAGACCCGTTGGCGGTGGCGGCGCATCCCGCGCCAGGTGGCGGCGGTCGCGCGGACGACGCACATCGAGTGCATGCAGCAGCCCGCCGTGCTGCTGCTCACCGTCGGGGGCGTCTTCGCGACCGCCCTGATCCCCCTGCTCCAGTTCCACCAGTTCGGCGAGCCAGGACGACTGGCGCGCGACGGAGCCCTCGCCTACCAGCTCACCCTCGGCCTCGTGATGGCGGTGGTGGCGACCTCGTCGGCCATCCATGCCGAACTCGCCAACGGCACGGCTTCGGCCGCGCTGAGCAAGCCCCTGGCGCGGGGCGCGTTTCTGGTCGGCAAGTTCGCCGGTGTCCTGCGGATGCTGTTTCTCTTCTGGGCCTGCATGCTGGCCGCGCTCCTGCTCGCCGAGCGGGTCGCCTACCGGACCGGGCTGGTCGACGGCGTCCCCGTCGACACGGCCGATCCGCGTGCCCAGGCCTGGCTGCTGCTGGCCCCCCCGCTCGCGCTGGCCGGCGCCGGCCTGCTGCACTTCCTCCTCCGCCTCCGCTTCTGCCTGTCGGCCATCCGCCTCCTCGCCGGCCTCCTCGCGGCCGGCGTGACCGCCGCCTGCCTGTTCGACCGCGCCGGCCTCTGGCACCCATCGTGGTCGAACCTGGCCCTGCGCGTCGTGCCGGTCTCGCTCCCCATCCTGGGCGCGCTGACGGTGTTCGCCGCGCTGGCGACCGCGCTGGCGACGCGCCTCCGCGCGGGGCTCGCCATGATCGTCTGCCTCCTCGTCCTCCTGCTCGGCCTCTCGGCCGACACCCTGCTGTCGCCCGCCCTGCCCCCCCTCGTCCGCCTGCCCGCCCGGCTGATTCCCAACATCCAGTCGTTCTGGCTCTGCGATGCCCTGGCCGACGGGGGAACCATCGGCGCCGGCTACCTGGCCGCCCTCCTGCTGTACGCGTCCACCGCCACGGCCGCCGCCCTGGCCGCCGGGATCATCGCCTTTCGCAACCGGGACATCCACTAGGCAAGCCATGCACGATTCCGACGCGATCATCGCCCTTCATGGCCTGAGAAAAACCTACCGCGACTTCTGGCGCCGGCCGACAACCCAGGCCGTGCGGGGCATCGATTTGTCGGTCAGGCGGGGCGAGGTACTGGGGCTGCTCGGTCCCAACGGATCCGGAAAGAGCACGACCATCAAGCTGATTCTCGGCCTGCTCCATCCCTCGGCCGGCTCGATCCGGGTCCTGGGCGCACGCCCCCGCGACACGGCGACCAAGGCTCGCATCGGCTATCTCCCCGAAGTCACCTGCCTCCACCCGTTCCTCACGCCCCGGGAAACCCTGTTCTATTACGCCGGCCTCTTCGGCCTGGGACGCGGGCAGGCCCGCGGCCGCGTGGACGCCCTGATCCGCATGGTCGGCCTGGAGCACGCCGCCGACCGCCCCGTCGGTGAATTCTCGAAGGGGATGGCCCGCCGTGTCGGCCTGGCCCAGGCGCTGGTCAACAACCCCGATCTTCTGATCCTCGACGAACCGACCTCCGGCCTCGATCCCGTCGGCTGCCGCGAGGTCAAGGACTGGGTGCGCCTGCTGGCCGCCTCGGGCAAGACGGTCCTGATGACCTCGCACCTGCTGGCCGACGTCGAGGACGTGTGCGACCGGATCGCCATCCTGTGCGAGGGACAGGTGCGCGCCGAAGGACGGGTCCAGGAGCTGCTGCAGCGTCCCGGGGCCGTCCGCTTCACCGTGGAGGGGCTGACGGACGCGCAGATCGAGGAGATCCGCGCCGAGCTGGCCCGCCGCGCCGCGCGTCCGGTCGTCTGCGACCGGCCGCGGATCAATCTCGAGACGTTCTTCCTGCAGGTGATCGCCACGGCCGCCGAGTCTCCCGCCCTGCCCCATCGCCCGGCAGCCGACTTCCTGGTCGAGGCCACCCAGGCAACGGGAGCTCCGTGACCATGCGCGCGATTCTGGCAATCGCCCGGCTGACCCTGCGCGAGGCGATCCGCTCGCGCCTGGTGATCGCGATCATCCTGCTCCTGCTGCTGGTCACCCTGGGGCTGCCGGCCCTCCTCACCGGCGACGGCACGCCCATCGGCCTGATCCGCATGACGATCAGCTACACGCTGGCCGTCGCCTTCGGGTTGCTGGCCGTCGCCACCCTCTGGACGGGATGCGCGCTGGTATCGGGAGACATCGCCGCCCGCACGCTCGCCCTGGTGCGCGTCAAACCAGTCGGCATCTGGCAACTCTGGCTGGGCAAATGGATCGGCCTGCTTCTGCTGAATCTCCTTGTCCTGACGGGGCTCTACAGCCTGACCCTGCTGTCGGTCTACCGGCAGATGGCCCGCCAGCCCGCGGCCACGGCGGTCATGCGGACCGCCCGACGGATGGTCAAGCCCGACCTCCCCCCGCTCGCGTCGCAGATCGATTCGGTCTTTCATCAGTTGCAGGGCGGGGGCCTCCCCCCGCGCGAGCAGCGCGACCTGCGCCGCCGGCTCCGCGCGGAGCTCCCCTTCCAGCCGGTATCCCTGCAGCGGGGACTGAGCTGGAACTGGACGTTCACCCTCGACCGTCCGCCGGATCCCGGCCGTCCGGTCTGGCTCCGCTTCCGGTTCGACACCGACGCCTACACACGCGCATGGGTTCGCGCCGACTGCCGCCTGGCGGGCGCGGCGAGCGGCGCGGGCGTCGACTTCGTGCTGGACGATTTCTCCACGCGCGTCTTCGAGGTGCCACTGGCGGCGGGCGATCTGGGCACCGACACGGTGTTCACGCTGACGATGACGCACACGGGGGACGAGACGACCGGCCCGCTCCTGCTGCAGCCCCGCCAGGGGCTCGACCTCCTCGTGCCGCGCGCGACGCTCCCGGGCAACGCGCTGCGCGCGGCGCTGCTGCATTTCGCCCTGCTCGCCGTGCTCGCCGCGATCGGGGTGACCTGCGGCACGCTGTTCTCGCTGCCCGTCGCGGCCTTCTGTGCCACGGGACTGCTGCTGGCGGTCGTGATCAGCAGCTTCGTCGCCGAGGATGCCGAGGCTCTGCACGATGCCGCCGAGGTTGAATGCCCCGGCTTCACGCAGCGGGTGTTCACGCCTTTTGCCATCCAGACCACCCGCTGGCTGTCGGCCGCCGCCCAACCCACCCTGGCCTCCTCGCCCCTGCGCAGCCTGGCCGCATCCGAACTCATCCCGCGCGAGGCGCTGCGGCACGCGGTCGCCGTCAATCTGCTGCTGCTGCCCATCGTCTGCTGCGGCGTGGCCGCGCTGGTCCTGCGGCGCCGGGAGCTGCCGGGATGACGACACGGCCGAGACCGACCGACGCGGCGCGCCGCGCGCCGATGTGGCGGCGCACCCTGCGCAGCCCCTGGCTCCTGCTCGTTGCCGCCCTGGCGATCCTGCTGCCGCTCGAACCCCGTTTGCGCCAGATGCGTCAGTCGCGCTACCCGCTGGCCGGATCGCCGGCGGGGCAGCCCGTCTGGGTCCAGGTCGTGATGGTCGGCCTGGGAGGGTTCCGCGGGCTGATTTCCGAAGTGCTCTGGCTGCGCGCGTCGCGGCTGCAGGAACAGGGGCGCTATTTCGAGCAGGTTCAACTGGCCGAGTGGATCACGGCGCTCGATCCGCGCGCCACCGACGCCTGGGTGTTCAACGCATGGAATCTGGCCTACAACATCAGCGCCATGATGCCCCGCCATACCGACCGTCTGATCTGGATCGAAGCCGGCATCGCCCTGCTCCGGGACCGCGCCATCCCGGCCAACCCGAGCGATGCGAGGCTGTACCGCGAGCTGGGATGGCTCTTCCAGAACAAGGTCGGCGAAGATTTCGACGCCGCCCACCTCCTCTACAAGCTCGAACTGGCCCGCGGCCTGGCCGATGCGCTCCTTCCCGACGGCGCCCCGCCCGCCGCCGACAGCGAGGCGGCGGCTCTTCTGCTGGCGCGGTTCCGCCTGGATGCCGTCGCCATGCGGCGTCTGGAGGAGGAACTGGGCGCGCGTTTCGACTGGCGTCTGCCCCACGTCCATGCCATCTACTGGGCCTGGAACGGGCTGCCGTTCGCCGACGGATTCGAGCACCAGGCGCTGCGGCGCATGATCCATCAGAACCTGATGGTCCTCGTCGAGCGCGGCCGCTTCACGGGCGACCTCGCGCAGGGACGCTACGAGACGCGCCCCGACCTCGGGTTGATTCCCGTCACGGAGCGGTTCCTCGAGGCGACCGTGCGCCAGTATCCCAACGAGCGCGACATCCATGCCCGTTTCCTGGCGGTGGCGATCCGGTTCCTGACGCGGGCCGGCGATGCCGAGGGTGCCCGGCAGCGCTACGACCGGCTTCGGCAACTGGCCGGCCAACGCCATTACCTTCCGCCACTGGAGCAACTGGCCGCCGGCGAGATCCCCGAGGACTTCTTCCAGCCTTTACCCCCCCCTCCTCCCGCGGCGGCTCCGCCCGCCGGGGATTAAGCGAAACTCCAGGGAGCCACTCCATGATCCGTTTTTCCGTCATGACTTCGTTTGGTTGGTGGGACGATGGCATTCTCGGCCCGCGCGAGCTGCTCGCGCGCCTGGCCGCGCATGGCGCCGGCGGAGTTGAAGTCTGCGCCGACGATTTCCTCGGCGATCCCGCGCTGGCCCGGCAGCACCACGCCTGGCTAGGAGAAACGGGCCTGCAACTGGTGGCCGTCGATGTCCTGGCCAACCTGGTCCATCGCGGCGCCCGCGCGCGCCAGGCGGCGGTCGACGCGCTGCGGCGCGGCCTCGACGTCTGCGTCGAGCAGGGCGCCCCCGTCGCCCACTGCGTCGGCAGCCGGCTCGCCGACGGCGTGACGCCCGCCGATGGCCGCAAGATGATCGCCGACCTCCTCGCCGAACAGTACGATCCCTACACGTCACGCCACGGGGTAACCCTCGCCATCGAAAACTACGGTCTCGAGCCGGAACTGGTTTGCCGCCGGGCCGATTGCCTCGAGGTGCTGCAGCGGGCCGGGAACCGGCTCCGGTTCGTCTTCGACACCGGCAATTTCCTGGCCGTCGGCGAGCGGGCCGAGGATAACCTCGAAGCCTGCCTGGAGTGGATCGTCATGTGCCACGTCAAGGACTGGACGGCGGCCTCGCGCCCGCCGACGTCCGAGGCCCCCGCCTTTTTCGAGGCCAGCCGCCTGGGCGAGGGGGTCATCGACAATCCCCGCGTCGCCGCCATGCTGGTCGAACGGGGGTTCAACGGGTGGGTCTCGCTCGAGTCATGCCGGCATGCCGGTGAGACGGTCGACCAGACCCTGGCGCGCGAACTCGCCCTGCTGCGCCGCTGGTTTGCCGTCTGAGGCCGTGTCGCGCGCGCCCCCCCTCAGCCCCCCCGCCGGAGCAGGCGCAGGGCATTGAAGATGACAAGCAGCGACGCCCCCATATCGGCGGCGATCGCCATCCAGAGGGTGCCGTGGTCGAGCAGCGTCAGAATCAGGAACACCGCCTTGACGGCCAGCGCGAAGACGATGTTCTGGCGGATGATGCGCAGGGTCCGGCGCGCGTGCCGCATCAGCCAGGGCACACGGGAAAGGTCGTCGGCCATCAGGGCGATATCGGCCGTCTCGATGGCCGCCTCGCTGCCGGCCGTCCCCATGGCGATTCCCAGCGTGGCGGCGGCCAGGGCGGGCGCGTCGTTGATCCCGTCGCCGATCATCGCGGTGGGGCCCGCTGTCCGCACGAGTTCCTCGACGGCGCGCAGCTTGTCCGCCGGCAGCAGTTCCGCCCGCACGTCCTCGATGCCCACCGCCTGCGCGACGGCTTGCGCGGTGCCGCGGTTGTCGCCGGTCAGTAGCGCGATCCGACCGATTCCGGCCGCCCGCAGCTCCTGGACGACGGCGGCGGCACCGGGGCGGATGGTGTCGGCCACGGCGATCAGCCCGCACACCTGCGTCTCGTTGCCGACGACGACGACGGAATGTCCCGCGTCCTCGAACGCCTCGAGTTGGCGGTGGACCGCCGCGCGCTCCAGCCCGCGCTCGTGCAGCATGCGGTGGCTCCCGACCCAGCAGGGCCGTCCGCGAACCCGTCCCTCCGCCCCCAGGCCCTGCACGAGCGTGAACGACTCGGCCGCTGGCGGATGGCGCCCGCGTTGCGCCGCCGCCTGCAGGATCGCCCGCGCCAGCGGGTGTCCGCTGTGCTGTTCGAGCGCGGCGGCCACCTCCAGCACCTCGTCCTCGCTCGATCCATGCAACGGGATGATCCGCTGCACGGCGGGATGTCCATGCGTCAGCGTCCCCGTCTTGTCCAGCGCCACGACCCGGATCCGCGCCGCCGTTTCGAGAAAGACGCCCCCCTTGACCAGCACGCCGGCCGAGGCCGCGGCCGACAGCGCCGCCACAATGCTGACCGGCGTCGAGATGACGAGGGCGCAGGGGCAGGCGATCACCAGCAGGACCAGCGCCTCGTACAGCCAGCGGCCCCACCCGCCCCCCATGATCAGGGGGGGCAGCAGCGCCAGCA
>JAAYZJ010000371.1 GCA_012514915.1 Lentisphaerota bacterium
ACCACGCCGCGGGCATGTCCGAGAATCAGCGCGGTTTTGGCGAAGCGCGCGATGTAGACGCCCTCGATGGCCACGACATCGGGGTGATAGTCGGCCAGCACGCGCTTTAATTCGTCCTGGATGTGCACGAGGCATCCCGAAAGGGGGCGCCCCGGCGGGTTCCGCAGCACATCGTAGGCGAGGCCGCGGACACGGCCGCCCCCCGCCTCCTCGACGATGCCCAGCCCGGTTCCGCGCAGCGAGGTGTCGATGCCGAGCACACGAAGGGCGCCGACGCCATCCCGTCCGGGACGGACATCCGCGCCCTGGATTTCACCAGCCAAAACGCTCAATCCTCTTCGGCGAGCTGCTCGGCGATCGCGTCGTCAACGTCCATGTTGTGGTAGACGTTCTGCACGTCGTCGTACTCTTCGAGCATGTTGACGAACTTGTTGACGGCGCGGGCCACGGCGATGTCCGACACGGCGACCTCGGTCAGCGGCAGCAGGCCGGTCGCCTCGGCGCTGGCCGTCGCGATGCCGGCCTTCTCGAGCGCCTCGCAGATCGCCGGGAAAACGCCCGGCTCGCAGAGGATCTCGAAGTTCTCGCCCTCGTTGTTGACCACATCGTCGGCCCCCGCCTCGAGGGCGATCTCCATGATGCGGTCTTCCTCGACACCCTCGGCATCGACGATGATCTGCCCCTTGCGCTCGAAGTTGCGCGAGACGGCGCCGACGCTGGCGAAGTCGCTGCCGTTCTTCTTGAAAATGTTGCGGATTTCGGCGGCCGCGCGGTTCTTGTTGTCCGTCAGCGCCGCCACGATGAGGCCAACCCCACCCGCCGCGTACCCCTCGTAGGAGACCTCCTCGTAGGTGGCTCCGCCAAGCTCGCCGGTTCCCTTCTTGATCGCGCGATCGATGTTGTCGCTGGGCATGTTGACGCTCTTGGCCTTCAACAGGATGTTGCGCAGCGACGCATTGGCGTTGGGATCGCCACCGCCCTGCTTGGCGATCACCATGATTTCCTTGGCGAGCTTGCTGAAAATCCGCCCCCGCTTGGCGTCGGCGGCGCCCTTCTTATGCTTGATCGTCGCCCACTTACTATGACCACTCATGCTGTGTTCCTCTACTGGCCGACGGCGCCTTCGCCCGCCGGCATCTCGCAACCCAACCACTCACCGGATGCAGCCGCTTGATACGGCTGGATCCATCCATTGTCAAACCCCATCGCTTCCGCGGCATCCGTCACCCGACGGTATTCCGCCTGCGACACCGGACGGTTCCAACCGTCGCGCCTCAGCGCCAGATGCACCGGCGTGTATTGCGACATCACGCTGATGTGGAGCTCCGTGCCGATGTGCCGGGCGATCCAGGCCAAATTATCGATGGCCTCGTCCGCGTGTCCCGGTAGAACCAGTAGGCGGCAGATGGTGCCGCGCCGCGCGATGCCGTCGTCATCGGTCTGCAAGCGCCCCAGTTCGTTCCAGAACCAAGTCAGCGCCCGGCGGGCCACCGCCACGTACTCGCTGGCCAGGGAGGCCTTCGCGGCGGTCTCCGGGCGTGCATAACGCAGGTCGGTCAGCGCGACGTCCACCAGATCACGGTACGCATCCAAGGTGTCTATCGATTCAAAACCGCTGGTATTGTAGACAAACGGGAGGCGGATGTCACGCGCAATCAACGGCGCGGCGGCCGCGCGGATTTGCGGCAGCCACGGGGTCGGCGAGACCAGATTCCAGTTGTGGCAGCCCCGCGCGTTCAACGCCTCCAAAATGGCGCCCAGTTGCGTCTCGGAGCGATCCTCCCCCCGGCCATCCTGGCTCCAGGGGTAGTTCTGGCAATAGCAGCAGCGCAGGGTGCAGTGGGAAAAGAACACCGTCCCCGACCCGCGGGTGCCGCTGATTGGCGGTTCCTCGCCGTAGTGGGGCCCGTGGCGGTACACGCGCGCGGCGGCTCCCGCGCCGCAGAACCCGCGCGCACCGGCCTGCCGGTCGACCCGGCATTGCCGGGGACATAGCTGGCAGCCACGCAGCGGATCATCGGGTCGAGCGGATTTCACGTCACCGTTATACGCCATTCCACCCTCATTTCGCAATGCGGAATTTCGTCACTTGAATATCTCGGGCAGGCTGCTACAATAAGCAATCATTTACAACAGGAGTCGTCATGAGCAGTGCCTATCTGGAAAGCGGACTTTCGGAATCGGCGGCGGACATTCACCGCGCGCTGGCCAGCCTTCAGGAGGAGTTGGAGGCGGTCGATTACTATCACCAGCGCGCCGACCGCACCCAGGATGCGGCCGCCAAGGCCATTCTGCTGCACAACCGAAATGAGGAGATCGAGCATGCGGCCATGCTGCTGGAATGGCTGCGGCGCCAGATGCCCGAATTCGACGAGGCCCTGAAGACCTATCTCTTCACGACGGCCGAGATCACCTCGATCGAGGAATCGGCCACCGGCGGGGAAGCCCCCGCGCATGCCGACGGCACGCTGGGCATCGGCGCGCTCCGCCCGTGATCCGGCGTCCCCCCCTCGCATCCAACCTTCACCCTCACACCAAGGAGTTCCCATGAGCAGCATCCTTAAACGCCACCTGGCGCCCCTGAGCGAGACGACCTGGAGCATGATCGACGAACAGGCCGCCTCCGTCCTCAAAGGCAACCTCTCCGCGCGCGCGCTGGTTCCCTTCCGCGGACCGCTGGGGCTGACCGCCGCGGCCGTCAACCTCGGGTCGGTCGCAGCCGCCGGGAAATCGGACTTCGCCGGCGTCGAGTGGGGCATTCGCCAGGTGCTGCCGCTTGTCGAGGCGTTTGCGCCGTTCGCGCTCAGTCTCGAGGATCTCGAACAGGTCGAGCGCGGCGGCGTCACCCCCGACTTGCAGCCGGTCATCGCCGCGGCGCTCCGCCTGGCGATGTTCGAGGAGGGCGCCGTCTACAACGGACTGCCGCAGGCGGGGTACGCCGGCCTGCTCGGCAGCAGCCCCCACAAGCCGCTGAACCTGCCCGGCACGCCGGACGGGTTCATCAAGACCATCGGGCAGGCCGTGCTGACCCTGCAGAAGCACAGTGTCGCCGGCCCCTACCATCTCGTCCTCGGCACGGAGGCCTACCAGACGCTGAAACTGGCCGAGATGCAGGGGCGGCAGGCCAGCAAGTTCGTGGGCGATCTGCTGCTGGGCGGTTCGATCCGCTGGAGCCCCGTGTTCAACGCCAGCGGCGCGTTGTTCAGCGGGCGGGGCGGCGACTCGGAGCTGACCGTGGGGCAGGACTACGCGATCGGCTTCGCCGGAACCGAGGACGACACCGTCAACCTGTTCCTGATGGCCTCGTTCGCGTTCCGCGTCATCGAGCCGGCGGCGGCGATCGCTCTCGCGATGAAGGCCTAGCCGCCTCTGAACCGGTTCTGACGCCGGGGCGGATCGCTTCCGCCCCGGCCTTTTTTTTCTTCGGGCCGCGTCCGCTCAAGACGCCAGAAACGCCTGCGTGCCGCCGTGAAAGAGGTACACGCCCCAGCCGATGGTGAACAGCAGGTCGCCGTAGAGGCCATGCTCGATGCAGGAGAGCGCCAGCGAGCCCGTCCGGCGGTAGGTCCGTAGAAAGAGCAGCCCCCCGAGGAACGGGAAGCCGACCGCCCATAGATTGCCGAAGGGGAGATGGGCGAAACCGAACACCAGCGACCCGATCATCCACGAGGCGCGCGGCGACGAGAACAGCGGGGCGTAGCGCCGCTCGAACAACTGCCGGTAGAGAACCCCCTGCGGCAGCACCGAGATCAGCGGATACATGCCCATCACCAGCAACCAGAAGCGCGGCGAACTGCGTGGAAAGCGGAAGAGCCAGCCGGGACGGTGCAGCCACAGGGCGGCCGTCAGCAGCACGGCGACAACCGCGAAACGCAGCAGGATGACGCCCAGTTCGCGCCGTCGTGAATACAGCCGCCGCGGAAGCGGATCGGGCCCGGGATCCGCCCGCAGCAGGAACCAGCCCGCCAGCCCCGCGACCCAGAGCACCGGCAGGATGCCCCGGGGCGGCAGGGTGTAGAAGAGCGCGACCGGCATCAGCAGGTAGAGCGCCAGGAATTCGATCCAGCGCATCCGGCGCTCGGCGCGCCGCCAGACTCCGCCACCGTTCGGAAGCATCATGGAGGCCCTTGCGGGGGGCGCGTGGGCGCGGGCGCCAGCACGACCTCGTCATACCCGAAGACGACGCCAAAGGCCGCGACAACCTGCTGCTTGACGATGGCCATGTCGACGGCACGGCCCAGGCTGCGGGCCAGCGAGGTGACGCCGGCGTCGGCCAGGCCGCAGGGGACGATGCCGGCGTAATCGGCCAGCCGGGTGTTGACGTTGAGGGCAAAGCCATGAGCCGTGACCTGGTGCGACACGCGGATCCCGATGGCGGCGATCTTGTCGTTGCCAACCCAGACGCCGCGGTTGCGCGCATCGCGCCCCGCCTGGGCCAGGCCGCAGGCGGCCAGGGCGCGGATGAGGCTCTCCTCGACGGCCTGGATGTAGTCCAGCACCCCCATGCCCCGCTGTGCCAGGTGAAGGATCGGATAGCCAACCAACTGGCCGGGGCCGTGGTAGGTGACATCCCCTCCCCGCGTGGTCGTCACGCAGGCGATGCCGGCGGCGCGCAGGGCATCGGCGTCCCAGCGGATATGATCGGGTTTGGCCGAACGCCCGAGCGTATAGACGGGCGCATGTTCGAGCAGCAGCAGCGTGTCGTGGCGTGTACCGGCGCGGCGGCCGGCATGGCAGACATCCTGAAGCGCGGCCGCCGCCGCGTAGTCGACATCCGTGCCGAGGTCGCAGACTTCCAGTCGTCCCGCCATGATGCACTTCCTATTAACGCCACAAGCCGTCGGCCACGGTCAACCACGGCGGACGGCTTAGCGGTTCGAAGCCCGGCGAAAGGCCAGGGAACTACTGGCTGATCGAGGCCAGACGCTGGGCCATGCGGGCCTTGCGGCGATCCGCCGTGTTGCGCTTGATGATGCCGCGCTTGGCGGCCTTGTCCAGCGTCGACACATACTCGGCCATCACCTTGGCGGCGGCGGCGGGATCCGCGCCCTTGACAACCCCTTCAAACGCCTTGCGGCGCTGCGTGCTGACCTTGCTCAGCACGGCACGGTTGTTGGCGCGGCGCTTGATCGACTGCCTGGCGCGCTTTTCTGCACTTTTGATGTTCGGCATTAAAACCTGCTCCTGTAGATCCAATCATCGGAAACGGGCGGCATCATACCAAGGCGCCGCCTGCGGGACAAGATTAAAAGGGAGCACGACCAACGACCATTACCATGCGACGGCGCCGTCTCAGCGGAGCATCAGGACGGTTCCCTGTGGCTGCCGCAGCAGGCCGACGACGGTCACGTCGCGCGCCGGGTCGTAGTGGATCCCGAAGCGCGCCTGATAGCTGGGCGACAAACCGTCGACGTTCCAGGTCAAGCGCGACGGTTCGGCGTCATGCAGCGCCGTGAGGGCCTCCGTCGCGTCGCCTGCCAGCCGCAGGCCGAAGTAATCGTCGACGAGATGCGGTGGATCGCCGGCAAACACAAGATCCATGTGACCGTAAAACTGTGGAAACGTGACGAATGGCGGGGCGAGCACCAGGTTGGTGGTCGCCAGGTCGAGACCGGCGCTACGGCCGTCGATTGTCGCGGACACGAGCCCCGTCTGCTGAATCACGGCCTGGTTGGTTACAACCGCCACGGCATTACTCAGACTCAGCGTGCTGACCTTGTTGTATTGCAGCGTTGCGTTTCCATCGCATCCGACGAACAGATCGCTGCATCGCATGTCCGACGAGGCCAGGAGGCATTCCGATTGGTCATTCATGCCCATTCCCAGCGTAACGCGCCCCTCGACATCGAGCCGATCCACCTGAACATCCCTGAGATCCAGCGTGGCGCGGGTGTTGTGGTTAGCCCAGCCCGCGCTTGGCTTGCCGATCCACAACTCACTGAGCCAGCCTCCAAAGCTTGCCAGGCCTGGGCCTAACTCGACCACCGAGCCGAGTTGATGAAAGTCGCCCACGCGCAGCACCGCACGGTTGGCGGGTGAACCCACACGGAACTGGATGCCGTCCGGCAGGCCGGTCCGCTCCGTCCCGTCGTGGTCGGTGTAGCGGAACTCACCCCGTCCTATGCGGAAATCGTCTCGCACGAGCACCGTCCGCAACTGGGTGTTGCTGCCCAGGTGGAACACGCTGCTCGGCGGGCCGCTGAGGTCGGGAACACTGCCGAGATAAAACGTGCCGAAGGCCAGGTTGGTCACACTTCCCGGCACTTTCAGCACACCGGTGCCATCTCGCGGACCGCCGCCCAGGCGGAGGATGGGCGTATCGACGTTGTCGGCGGTGAAGTCGCCGGCAAGTTCGTCGGTTGACGCCAGGTCGAGCTCGGCGAAGGCGGTTCCGGAATTCTGCGAACGGCCGATATTGACCTCGCTGAACCACCCTTCGAAGCGGGGAAAGGCACCCCAGCGCCACTCGAGCGTGGTCTTGTACATGACGCCGAAACTGAACACCGCCCGGCTGGCGGGCGCACCAATCACCACCCGCGTGGCGGGAGGTAGGTTGGTGCAGAGGTTGCCGCCGGCATCACGGTAGCGGAAGTTGCCCTTGGCGATCGTGACGCTCGCTCCGACCCGGAGCTCGGCCAGTTGCGGCTGGTCGCCGAGATCGATCCAGCTCGCGGTGTCGGGCGTGCCCTGGAAACTCAGGTTCTGCACGTTGATATTCGTGATGGAGGGCGGCAGCAGGAGCAGACCGGCGTCGATGCCTGTCGTCCGCTGTCCGATCGAGAGCTTCGGCGCGGTAAGCGTTCGCATGGATGTGCCGTGGCGGAACTCGGCATGCCGCGCGTCGAGCGTGCCGATGGCGCTTCCGGTGCTGTGGCCGTCGAGTCCAACGTAGAGTCCGTCGGTCAGCCCGGCGAGGTCGAAAACGGTGTTTGTGAGTGTCAGCGTGGCGCGCGGGTGGACAACGCCCGAGGCGGACGTTTTGCGTGTCACGCAGACGCTGATCCGCGGCTTGAACGTGCCGCCGCGGATCACCACCGCGTTGGTCATCGTCAGATCAACGGCCTGGTAGTAGTTCGGCGAGAAGGTCCGGCCGGCCGCGATGTCGAACACGTTGGTGACGCCGAAGTGATTGGCGTACAGGGTGCCGGTCGTGAGATCGTTGGTGATCGCCACGGCCACGGGTAGCCGGTTGGTGAAGGTGGCGCTGTCGCTGGTGGTCACAGGGTAGCCACTTGACGGCGACCAGTTCGCCGCGTTGATCCATTGGCCGTCGCCGCCGGCCCCCGTCCAGATGTACGCCGCCGCCCAGACAGCCGCCGGGGCCGCCAGCATGGCCAGGACGCATCCGGCCGCCTTGCTTATTCCAGTCCGCATTCCGAGCCTCCCGATTGCCGCGCCCGGTTCCTTCAGCAGCGCAACCAGTCGCCCTGAAAAAATAGATCCGGGCCGCGACCGGAAAAAAAAAATTATCGGGACCGGCTGACATTGTCAACACGCGTAAATAGACATTTCCCCCCGGCCAGGGATCGGGTATAGTTTTGCGCAATGGGTTCCCTACTTGAACAAGTCGACAGCCCGGCCGATCTGCGCGGGTTCTCACCGGAGCTCTTCCCGCCGCTGGCGGAGGAGATCCGCGCGGTGATCACCCAGACGGTCAGCCGGACGGGCGGACATCTGGCGTCCAATCTCGGCGTCGTCGAGTTGACGCTGGCCCTGCTGTACCACTTCAACCCGCCGGAAGACAAGATCGTCTGGGACGTCGGGCATCAAACGTACGCCTGGAAGCT
>JAAYZJ010000033.1 GCA_012514915.1 Lentisphaerota bacterium
CGCCCCTCGAGGACACGCATCCGTCCGAAGCGGCGGCCGGCGGCGGGCGCTTCTTCCGCCAGGTCCATCGTTGCCGGATGGTAGGCGAGGAGCGGACGCGCCGGTTCCTTCGGCCCGGCCGCTTGCAGCGTCACGTACAGGCGGCCATCGAAAGGGGTCAGCGACTCGATCACCTGCGCGCTGGCGCCGCCTGTCTCCATGCCGATCATGCCGGCATCCCCGCGACCTGGTGCGCAGACCTCCACCCAGTCGGCACCGCGGGACGGGCCGCCAGCCAGCAGGGCCGCGCAGATGACCGATAGCGCTGCGTGGCGGTGGATACACCCCGGCATGGGGTTCCTTCGCGTCATGCTTATGCTCCCCGATTCCCTGATGCTTTGGCTTGGCGCATGGCGACCGATTCCCGTCGACCACGG
This sequence comes from Lentisphaerota bacterium, assembly GCA_012514915.1. Classification (GTDB taxonomy): domain Bacteria; phylum Verrucomicrobiota; class Kiritimatiellia; order RFP12; family JAAYLN01; genus JAAYLN01. Next base: position 417 of record JAAYZJ010000033.1, read on the forward strand.
ACGCCCTCTGCAATCGGTTGCGCCGCCCGCTGTGCGCCGTTCCGGCCCGCGTCCCGGCGGCTGGCGTATTCCCGATAGAGGTCGCGGACGCGCCAGTAGGACTCCTTGGGACGGCGGAAGCGGTCGAGCAGCCCCTTGTTGTTGAAGAGTCCGGGGCGGTTGCTCCAGTATTCAACAATGGTGCGGATATCGGCAAACTGCCAGATGAAGACGCCCGCCACGCGCGGGTCGTCGAGGAGGTCGCGGAGGTTGCGCTCCAGCAGGTCGGCTTGGAAACGCTCGGACCACTTGCGATCCTCGAGGGACCGGTCACCGTAGATGGCTGCGCCGCCAGTCTCGGTGATGAGGAAGGGGCGGGCACCGCGCCGCTGGGCAGCCACCTTGGCCGTCATGGCGTCGATCAGCGGGGGCCAGGTGGCGGGGCGTTTCTTGTCGTCGTACCAGCCGGGATAGGCATTCAGGCCGATCAGGTCGAGCGGGGCGAGCCCCTGGTCGGCCATCAACTTGTTCGTCGCGTAGCTGACGGGGCGCGTCGTATCGTGCCGGCGCACGCGCCGCACGAGCTGCGCGGCGGTCCGGGCACCGTCGGGCATGTCGGTGGCGCATTCGTTCATGACGCTCCAGACGAAGACCGAGGGGCGGTTGAAGTCGCGGGCGATCATCCGGTCGATGGCCGTCTCGGCCAGCACTCGATAGGCGGGATTGGCGACGATGGCGGGCCAACGGGCGTACATCGGAATCTCCGACCAGGTCAGCAATCCCATCTCGTCGCACAGATCCATGGCGAACGAATCGATGGGATAGTGGCAGCGCACGGCGTTGCAACCGAGGTCGCGGATCAGTTCGACATCGCGCAGCACGAGATCGGGCGGCATGGCGAAGCCGTTGTCGCCGTACTCGTGATGCCGGTTGACGCCGAGGATTTTGACCGGCGTGCCGTTGATGAGAATCTGCTGGCCGCGGCAGGTGATCGAGCGGAAGCCCGTCCGGTCGACGAGATCATCGCCGCCGCAGGCGGCGCGCACGGTATGGAGGACGGGGTGATCCGGCGACCAGCGGGCGAGCCTTTGCGGCGGCAGCTCGCGGCGGATCCGCACCGTCCGACCGGCCGGCAGCCGCACGGTCCACTCAGCCGCCCTCGCGCCGTTGATCTCCAGCACGAGTTGCTCCGTGCGCGCTTCGGCGCCCAGATTGGTGATCGTCAGTTCCGGCGCCAGCGTCACCTCCCGGTCCGCGAGCGAATAGGGCAGCCGCATCTCCTGAATCCAGATGTCGCCCAGGAAAGCGGCTTCGACAGGACGGACGATCCCGCCGTAGTGCGCCCAGTCGTTACCGTACTGGGGAAAGACATCCTCCAGGCTTTTCGAGTTGTCCACCAGGACGACCAGCTCGTGTCCGCCCGTGGCGACGCCCGGTACCGTGACCGTCCAGGGGAGGCAGGAGATAGGATTGCGTCCGAGGAACCGCCCGTCGAGCCAGGCCGACAACGCGCCGCCGCTGCCTTCGAAGACGAGGACCAGGTTCTTCGTGCCGGCGGGAACCTGCAGCGAACGCCGGTACCACCCTTTGCCGTGGTGGTCAAAGAGCCGGGGATTGGTGTTCCAGCACCCCGGCACGGCCATCCGTCCGCCGCCGGCGGGAAACTTCCGGAACCACTGCTTCTTCTCGCCGATTCCCTCAGCATCCGGCACGAAGTCCCACAGGCCGTCGAGCCGGACGACGCTCCTGCAGGCGTGCTCGTCAAAGGTGCGTCGCATCTTTCTTCCCTCTTATTGTTCACTGCTGATCAACTTCGGACAACGACTACGGGGCACGACGACGGGGCACGATTGCGCTGCGCTCTCCTCGTCAGCCGTTGTCGTGCTCCGTAATCGTGCTCCGAAAGTCTTCATCGCGTCCCGCCTTGTGCGCGTCCTGGTCGCGTCTCGGCTAACGACTACAGGCCATGCCCGCCCGATCCAACGCCCGGTAAAGCGCCTGCCGGACTTGACGCACGGTCGGGCAGTCGTAGCGGTAGTCGGTCGGACCCGTGATCAGCCGCTTGCGCAGGGCGTTCACTTGCCCGGCGCCTCTGGTTCCGCCTGGAGATCGAGAATCGCCTGGGCGATCTGTTCACGGCGCGCCATCAGTTCGTCGTAG
>JAAYZJ010000372.1 GCA_012514915.1 Lentisphaerota bacterium
AGCACGATTTGTGCCAAGGGTCACGCCTAGAACGGCAACCCATGCTCCTTGACCTTGCGCTGGATCGTGCGGCGCGACAAGCCCAGGCGTTCGGCCGTCAGGGTGCGGTTCCCCTGATAGCGCTCGAGCGTCTTGCGCAGCACGGCGCGCTCGAGTTGTTCGAGCGTCATCCCCTCGGGCAGCTCGAACTCGTCCAGGCCGACCCCGCCGCCGGGGGGGACCGCCGGCAGGGAGACCGACTGGTCGGTCAACTCGGGGCCGGAACAGAGCAGCACCGAAGCCTCGACGACGTTGCGGAGCTGGCGGATGTTGCCGGGCCATTCGTAGCGTTCGAGGACCCGGTAGAAACTCTCGGCGACATGGACGATCCTCCGCTGGTGCGTGTCGCAGGCCTGGGCGATGAAGCGGGTGGCCAGCGGGCGGATGTCGGCCGGCCGCTGCCGCAGCGGCGGCACGGTGATGTTGACCACGTTGACGCGATAGAGCAGATCCTCGCGGAACAGCCCCTCCGCCACGCGCTCATTCAGATCGCGGTGCGTCGCCGAGACGACCCGGACATCGACCTTGAACGCCTGCTGCCCGCCGACCCGGCGGATCTCGCGCTCCTCCAGTGCCCGCAGGAGCTTGACCTGCACCGCCAGGGGGGCGTCGCCGATCTCGTCGAGGAACAGGGTGCCGCCGTCGGCCCGTTCAAAGGCGCCCTTGCTTTGCGACGAGGCGCCCGTGAACGACCCTTTCTCGTGACCGAAAAGCTCCGACTCCAGGAGGGATTCGGCAAACGCGCCGCAGTTGACGGCGACAAAGGGGCCCTTGACGCGCCGGCTGTCGGCGTGCAGCGCGCGGGCCACGAGCTCCTTGCCGGTGCCGCTCTCCCCCTGGATCATGACTGTCGCCATCGTGTCGGCGAGCGACTCGATCTGGGCGATGACGGTGCGCATCGCGTCCGATTCGGCCACCATCGCCCGCGCGGTGAACTTGTCGCGCAGGCTCGTCGCCATCACGTCCACGCGGCTGCGCAGGCGGCTGGTCTCGGCCGCGCGCCGCAGGGTGGATTCGAGGTCGTCGAGGTTGAGCGGCTTCTGGATGTAGTCGTAGGCGCCGGCGCGCAGGGCGCGCACGCTCGAGTCGACGGTCCCGTAGGCCGTCATCACGATCACGGGCACCGAGCGGTCGATCTGCTGGATGCGGCTCATCACCTCGATGCCGTCGAGATCGGGCAGCACCAGGTCGGTGAGGACCAGCGCGGGGCGATGCTCGCGAAAGAGCGCGATCCCCTCCTGTCCCGTGCGCGCCAGCAGCACCTCGAACCCGCCGTCGCTGGCCGCATCACGGACCGATGCGGCACCGTCGGGATCGTCCTCGATCACTAGCAGTTTGCTGGCCATGTACCATTTCCTTTCTCCTGCCGGGGCGGCGTCGCCTGCGGCTTGGGCAGCGTGATGCGGATCACGGTGCCGCCCCCCGTGCGTCCCAGCGCCGCGATGGTGCCGCCGAAGTTGCGTAGGGCGGTGCGGGCCATGAAGAGGCCGAGCCCGGTCCCCTCGGGGCGCGTCGTGACGAACATGTCGAACACCGACTCGCGCAGGCTGACGGGAATGCCGGAACCGCGATCCGCGATATCCAGTGTCCAGGCGCGCGCATCGTCCGCGTCGCTCAAGCGGATGTCGATCACCGAATCGGGGGGCGCGTGCTGCACGGCGTTCTGCAGGACATTGATGATCGCGCGGCGCAGCGCGGGCTCGGAGGCCTCGACGAGGATCGGCGTGGCCGGCAGATCGAGCGCCACGCGCAGATGGGCCTGTTCCAGGCGGGCCGTCAGCGTCTCGACGCACTCGCGCACGCACCGGACCAGGTCGAAGCGATCGCTCTGGGCCTTGGCCGGACGCGACAGAAACAGGAATTCCTTGAACACGCCGTCCATCCGGTCGAGCGTCCGCGCGATCCGGCCGGCCAGTTCCGCCAGGCGCTCGGGGCGTGCCCCCTCCACGCGGCGCGCCTCGCGCTCGAGCATCTGGGCGTCGAGCCGCACCGCCGACATCGGATTGCGGAAATCGTGGACGATGCTGTTGGCCACCATACCCGAAAAGACGAGGTGCTCCTCCTGCCGCTGCTTCTTCTCCAGCC
>JAAYZJ010000373.1 GCA_012514915.1 Lentisphaerota bacterium
ACGGCGGCGCGCATCCTCCTCCGGCGTGCCGAAGGTGTTGTCGCTGCTCTGGTAAAGGGCACCCGGCGCGTTCTCGTCGGCCATCTGCACCGTCTCATCGGGCTGTCTGCGGAACGTGCTCGTCTCGATGACCTTGTCGCCGAAGACGACATGGGCCAGGCGGAATCGCCTTCCGACGAGGAAGCAGTTGCGGAACAACCGTTTGATCTCGCGCGGATGGGCATCGGTGCTGATGTCGAAATCCTTGGGCTGGCGTCCGAGCAGCAGGTCGCGCACGCTGCCGCCGACCAGGTAGGCCTTGTATCCATCCTCGTTGAGCCGGTAAAGGACTTTCAAGGCCTCGGGCGAGATTTGCTTGCGTGAAAGCGGGTGCTCGGCGCGCGGCCGGATCACCACCTGGGGAGATTTTTTGAAAAAAAGCATGTTGGCGAAGTGAAGCAAGGTTAGCACGACACGTCCATCGACGCGAGAACGCTTGATACGAATCACCTATCATAGGGCAGCCAAGGGTCAGGTGCAAGATTGGATTTTTGCGTCGCGGGGCCCGGCCCCGTTTTGACAGCGGGCCCGGGCTGCGGTACGATGTTGCCCCGATGGACGATTTTTTCGACAAGTCGGACAGCACCGCCGCCGGAGCGCCCCGGCCAGGCGGCGAAGCCGGGCTGCCGCTGGCCGCGCGCATGCGCCCCGCCTGCCTCGACGAGGTTCTCGGCCAGGAGCATATGCTCGGGGCGGGACGCCTGCTGCGCCGGGTGATCGAGGCCGACCGCCTGACCAACCTGATCTTCTACGGACCGCCAGGGTGCGGCAAGACCTCGCTGGCGGAGGTCATCGCCCGCGCGACGCGGCGGCGGTTCGAGCGGTGTTCCGGCGTGCTGAGCAACGTCGCCGCGCTGCGCAACATCTGCGAAACGGCGCGTCTGTTCCGCGACGAGCGCGGCACCGTGCTGTTCATCGACGAGATCCACCGCTTCAACAAGGCGCAGCAGGATGTGCTGCTGCCGTATGTCGAGGATGGCACCGTCACACTGATCGGCGCGACCACGCACAACCCGCAGGTCTTCATCAACACGCCGCTGACCTCGCGCTCGCTGGTGTTCGAGTTGCATGCGCTCGACCGCGCGGCCGTCCGCGAGCTGCTGACGCGCGCCCTGGCCGATCCGGTGCGCGGCCTGGGGGCGGTCCGGACCGAGGTGCGCGAAGAGGCGCTGGCGTTTCTGGCCGAAGTCTGCGACGGCGATGCACGCCGGGCCCTGACGGCGCTCGAGGTGGCGGTGCGCAGCACGCCACCCGATGCCGAGGGCGTCGTGCGGATCGACGGCGCCGTCATGGCCGACTGCGTGCAGCGCAAGATGCTGGCCTACGACAAGGACGAGGACGGCCACTACGACACCATTTCGGCGTTCATCAAGAGCCTGCGCGGCTCCGACCCCCATGCGGCCATCTACTGGCTGGCCAAGATGCTCGAGGCGGGCGAGGACCCGCGCTTTATCGCACGACGCCTGATGATCTTCGCCAGCGAGGATGTCGGCAACGCCGACCCGCGCGGATTGACCATCGCCGTCGCGGCCATGCAGGCGTCCGAGGTGGTAGGCATGCCCGAGGCGCGGCTGATCCTGGCACAGGCCACGACCTATCTGGCGACAGCCCCCAAGAGCAACGCCAGCTACCTGGCCATCGACGGCGCCCTCGCCGACGTGCGGCAGGGGCGGACGCTGGCGGTACCGGAACATCTGAAGAACCGGCATGTGACGGCCTTTGACAAAGAGGCCCCCGCCGCCTACCAGTATCCGCACGACTTCGAGGGTCACCACGTGAAACAGGAGTATGTGCCGACGACGACCCGCTACTACCGTCCCGACGGGCAGGGGTACGAGGAGGTCATCCGGCGGCGCCTGGAGGCCTGGGAGGCGGCTCATCGAAATGCTTCCCAATCCTGAGGGCGGCGACAAGGCCGCCTGGCGCCGGGCGATGCGACAGCGGCGGCGCACGGTGACACCCGAGGCGCGCGCGGCGGCCGGCCGGCAGCTCGCCGAACGTCTGCTGGCGTGGCCCCTGCTGCCGCGCGAGGGATGGATCGCAACCTTTCTCTCCCTCCCCGACGAGATCCCTACGGAGGCGATCAACGCCTCCTTGTGGCGCACGGGCCACCGGCTCGCGGTGCCGGCTTGGTCGGTGCCGGAGCACTGCTACCGACTGGCCGCGTGGAGTCCGGACGCCCCGGCGGAGGAAGGGCCGATGCGGGTGCCTCAGCCGCGGGAGTTGCACTGGGTGGAACCCGGCGCGGTCACCCTGTTTCTGGTGCCCGGCCTGGCGTTCGACCGCGCGGGCGGACGCATCGGCTACGGCGGCGGTCATTACGACCGCCTCCTCGCCGGTCGCGTGCCGGCCGCCCGCTGCGTGGCGCTCGGCTACGACTGGCAGGTCGTGCCGGCCGTGCCCCAGGCACCGGGCGATGTCCGCGTGGCGTGGATCCTGACGCCGGCGGGGGTGATCGAGACAGGCGTCGGCTAGAGGCAAGGGAACAGCCGCCGAGCAGGATTTCCTGCTTCGCAGGCGCATAGATCACATGATTAACAGGATGTCCTGCTTCGCAGGTGCATGGAGCCCGCTGCGTGGGGACCATGGGCTAACCGCCAAGGTCGTCAGGGGAGTGCCAGCGG
>JAAYZJ010000034.1 GCA_012514915.1 Lentisphaerota bacterium
CCCTGACGCGCTCGCTGATCGGCTGCGCCGTCGGCTTCGGTACGCTCTGGCTGATCGCCACGCTCGGTTCGCTGGCCTTCCGCAAGGAGGCGATGGGGTTCGGCGACGTCAAGCTCATGGGGGCGGTCGGTGCGTTCTTCGGCTGGAAGGCGGTGCTGTTCACCGTCATCGCCAGTTCCCTTTTCGGCTCCCTGGCGGGGGTCGCCCTGATCCTGGCTGGCAAGCGCCAGTTGCAGGGCCGCATTCCCTACGGACCGTTCATCGCCGCCGCCGCGCTGATCTGGATCTTCTGGGGACCGGTTCTGTTCCACCTCTACGAGCGTCTGCTCCTGCCAACGGTCACCTGACTGTCACTGGATGACGAAACTGGTGTCGCAGAGTTCGCCGGGGTTGCGCACGGTGACGCCCAGCAGCACGCCGATTTCGCCGGTGGCGGGCAGTTCGAAGGTTTCGGTGATGCTACCGCGCGGCCACATGAGCGCGGCGCGAGCTGAATTCGGATCCTTCACCAGGCGTAGCGTCGTCTCGGCAGCCTGCAGGTTGACGTTGATCGAACGGAGCGGAACGCCATTGGCCAGCACAGCCAACTGCACCGAAGGTCCATGGTCCTCGCCCGCCGACAGGTGCCGGGAGGTCAGGACAAACGTGGCGTTCAGCGTGCGCGTGTCATCGACGCGCCAGACGAGCGCCTTGCCGAACCAGCGGGCAAGCGCGAAGCCGACCATGACCGAATCGACCGTGCAGCGTCCCGAGAAATTGCCGCGCCCCGTCTTCTCGATGTAACGCACCTGCAGCTCTTCGGGGATGTTGGCGTGGTTGAGCTGCGTCCGCTCGCGCGCGAACCGGCTGGCACCCATGTATTTCCACTTGGCCCAGTCGGGAACCGTTCCATAGATCGGCACGCCGTCCTCGGTGGTTTCGCCGCCCGGAGCCGGCGGGGACTCCCGGCCCGCGGTCCGCTCCACCGCCAGCTCCGCGATCATCCCCTCGACAAGGCGCATCAGCGTGTCGTCCTGGAGCGCCTGCTGCAGGCGCTCGGACTCCCGCTTGACGGCCACCGCCTCGTCGAACCGCCCGGCGCGCGTCAGATCGCTCTGCACTTTCTGCAGGTTCTTGACGTACTTGCCCGCCAGATCGGTGATATCGCGTTTCCGCTGCATGGTGGCATCGACGAAACGCCCGCGGTACTGCTCCTGCATCCGCCGCAGCTCGGGGGGCTTGGCGACGATGGCATCAGGCGGCATTTCCGGAGCGAGTTCAAACGGGTCGCGCTCGCCGGCCATCGCGGCCTGGTAGCGCTTGAGCTCGTTGACGGCCGCCAGCACGCCGTCGAGATCGCCCAGCTGCTGGAAGCGGTCACGCAAGGCGGCCACATCGGCCTCATACTGGCGGGGCAGCGCCTTGATCGTCTCGGCGTAGCGGACATTGCTGTCGCGCGCGACCACGCGGAACACCCGCGCGAGCTCGGTCATTTCCTGTGGCTGCGTTTGCCCGCAGGACAGACCGGCCAGCAAGGCCAGCCCCATCCAAGCCCATCGGCCCAGGCTCCATCCCAGCGGGCGGCGGGTCGGTTTATTTTCAGCATCGGTCGAGGATCGCATGGTGCCGCCCATTTTAGCGGATTCTCCGCCAATGACAAGCGGCGTGTCATGCGCAGGCCATGCGCAATAAACAAACGCTTGAACAGAGCGAAGCCCTTCTGCGATAATCGCGCTTCAGGCAGGCCATTCCGGCCCGCTCAGGAGCCGATGGACGGCTCGACAAGGGACTTCAGTCATGACGGGTGCAAAGCGAATCCAGTCGCGGGTGATGCGATCGGCTGTTCCGGTTCTGCTGGCGGGGGCGGTGCTAGGCTTGGCGGGATGCGAAAGCAGCGGCGGCGGCGGCGGGGATTCCAGTGACTTCGGCGACCGCGACCCCACAGCGTGCGCCGTCGTCGGCGACAGCATTGCCGTCGGCTATGGCGATGCCGGGACGCCCTGGCCGGCGCGCTTGGCCGCCAAGCTCGAGCGCAACGTCGCCAACCATGCCGTCGCCGGGTCGACCTCCGGCGGCGCGCGGGCCATCCTGGGCGGCGTGCTGGCCCGTGATGCCGGCTTCATCCTGATCGCCACGGGGGCCAACGACGCCATTCACGGATACGGCGCCGACACGGTGCGCGCCAACCTGGCTGCCATGATCGAAGCCATCCGCGCGGCGCAGGCCGTCCCGGTGGTCGGCAACGTGACCCAGATGATCGACGGCCACGCCATCTTCAACGGCGAGGCCGTCGAGATCAATGCCGCCATACGCGATCTGTGCAGCAGCGAGGGGGTGCTTTTCGTCGACCTGAACAAGGTGGTTTCGGCCGACATGCTGCAGGCGGACGGACTCCATCCGAACAGCGACGGGCAGGAGGCGATCGCCAACGCCTTCTACGACAAGCTGAAAAACCGCGTGCATTAGCACCTGGCCTCAAGAATATTTTTTGTTTTAAAAAAAAGGGTTTACAAAGAATGCGGCCATCGACTATAGTGAAACTCAACCGGAGCACATTGGCTTCGGTTTAGGCTTGCACAAGCCTTGCACATCATGCGGAATTGCTTGAATTTATTTGATTGCTGCGCGACGGTTTCGCCTCCGAGCTGATTCCCATGTTCCGCATTGCTTTATTTCCTCCGGCCCTCTGTCGGCTGTCCCTGCCTTCACCTTCCCGTGAATTCCGCGGATCTGTTTTCTTTTTTTCACTTTCGTCGTCGTCCCGACCGGGCGTCGTGTCCCCGGACTCGATGACGACGCAACGGCATGAAGGACATGCCTAAGGATCCGCGTTTGTGCCGGAACGCGAATCTGACGTCTGAATACACAGGATAATACAAAAATGGCACAACAACACGGCACAGAACAGAGGACAGCAAGGCATGGACATCTATGTCGGCAATCTAGCGTACAAGACCACGGATGATGATCTTCGTACCCTTTTCTCCGCGCACGGCGAGGTCACCTCGGCCCGTGTGGTTACGGATCGCGTTTCGGGTCAATCAAAGGGTTTCGGGTTTGTCGAGATGCCTGACCGTGATGCTGCCCAGAAGGCCATCGACGCCATCAACGGCGAAGATTATCAGGGGCGCAAGCTCCGCGTGAACGAGTCCCAGCCGAAGCCCCGCGAGGAGCGTCGCGGCGGCGGTGGTGGCGGCGGATTCCGCGGCGGTGACCGCGGCGGTCGCAGCGAGCGCTGGTAAACGTAGGTTTCGCTTCCTCCGGGAAGCCTGAATCTTGTGAGCCCGAACGTGCCTGGCACGTTTCGGGTTCTTTTTTTTGTCGTCAGCGGATCAAGCGACTGCCGGGTGCAGATACACGGGGACAGGATCGCGACGTGCCGCTTCACGGTCGACGTGCAGCAGGGCGCCCAGCGAGGTCGCGGTCGGCGCCACGGGGCCTGGAATCAGCAGGCCGGGCGCCAGCATGCGGGTCAGCCGCTCGCCCAGCCGTTCCCATTCGGGCGTGACCACACGGGCATCCGCGGGAATCACCGCGGAGAGATGTTCCTCGTCGACCAAGCAGAAATCATCTCCGTCGTGGGTAGGCCTCCGGCCCGTCCGCGCCTCCACAAGACGGCCGTCGGGGAGAAGGCGGAAAACGGCGCACCAGAGACGCTGGCGGCGCGCATCGCCGACCACGGCCATGGTGTCGTGCCGCACGGCGAGTGCCGTCTGACGCGCCAGCACCGCCGCGCTCGAGAGGCCGTAGACGGGAAGGCCCTGCGGCAAGGCCATCCCCTGCAGCAAGGCAATGGCGGCGCGGATGCCCGAGAAAGAGCCCGGCCCGGTGCCCACGACCAGTTGCTGAACCTCTTGCGGCGCCACCCCTTGGCGCGCCAGTTCCGACAAAAGCTCCGTGATCCAGCCCGGCGATCGCGGGCCGCTGGCCGCTAAGGGGCGCGCGAGGCGGAAGTCCGCGCCCTCGAACAGCGCCCACGAGCCGACGGGCGTCGACCGTTCAACGGCCAGCATATAGGTGCTGCCAGGCATGCCGCCCTAGATCAAGTCGCACTTGCCGCCGCTGCAGGCCACGGTCTGGGTGACCACGGTGTTGTCCTCGCGTTCCTGCATCTGGGTGTAGTCCACCGGCGCATAGGTGCGCGTGAGGTCCTCCCAGCGTTTGCAGTTGTGCACGCGCTTGAGGCAGCGGGTCATCTTGAGCACGTCGCCCCCGAAGTAGTTCCGGGCGAACTTGTGCGCGCGGCGCACCCAGTCGCGCTTGGCGTCCTGCAACGCCTGCAGCGCCTCGAAGACGCGCTTGGGACAGTTGTTGGGGATCGGGGCATCGAGTGCCTCGCCGCGCCCCAGCACGCAGTCGCAGGCGGCCCAGAGGTTGTCGTCGAAGGCCACCATCCCGTCGACGATCAACCCCGACGACATCAAGGCGCCGGCGCCGTAGGCGCGGACAATCGACTCGGCGTCGAGCACTTCGGAGAAGGGCGCCTGGGGGTAGTCGAGGTCGCCACCGTCGGGCAGCAGGGAGATGCCGGCGAAGACCTGCCGATGGTCGTAGATGTACCGGGTCACCTCGTCCCATTCTTCATCCTTGACGGAAATGGTGTTCGAGACGTTGTGGCTGAGCCAGGGGGCCGCGCAGCATTCACTTCGCTTGCCGGCGTCGATCCAGTTCTCCTTGGTCAGTTTGACGGCCTCGAGCAGATCGATGGCCGTGACATCCTGCTTCGTGCGGGCCTCGGGCCCCGCCTCGATGCAGAAGGTCAGCACGACGTCGGTGCCGTTGGGGTTCCAGACGGAGCGCTCGACCGCCAGCGGATTCTGCGCCTTGAAGAAATCGACCAGCAACTCGTCCTCGTTGGCCTGCGTGCGGCGGAAATAGCGCCGCGAATGGTGCGGATGGATGCCGGAACTCGTCCCCAGGATGCAGCTCGTCGTGCCGGCCGGCTTGACGCACGTCGCCCGCGCCGCCCGGTTGACGCCGATGCGGGCGGCGACGCGATCGTTGACCTCCAGGATCAGGGCCGCCATCTTTCGCTGCAGCGCCGGGTCGAACGCCACCTCGGGGTGCTCCATCATGCCGGTCATCGAGATGCCGAGGAGGGCCTCGCGCCGCGCGATGGCGGTGCTCACGGGGCCCAGGTATTCAAAGTCGGTATAGTCGGCCTGGAGCGTGCCGAGCACGGCGGCGGCGGTGCAGGCCTCGGCGAACGAAGCCTCGTCGTTCACACGCCCCATGTTGATCTCGCAGAGGTTGCAGAAGGCGAAGCCCGACTGGCCGTCGATCTGCGGCAGCAGGCCGATTTCGCCGCAGGGGTTGAAGGTCGCCTCGAGGTTGTCGGTCCAGATGAATCCCGGCTCGCCGAACTCGCGCACCGATTTCATGAGCGCGGAGAACTGCTCGCGCGAGGTTTGGTCGCGCAGCAGGATGGCGGAGTTGTTCGAGCGGGCCCGCTGCGGATTCTCCTGGAACCAGTTACCCGTCTTGGCCAGCGCCATTTCGGTGTCGTCGGGCGAGAACATGCAGAGCGTCGCGCTACGCCGGACACCGCCCGACAGAACGGCGTCGGAGGCGTGCATCAGGATGTCGTAGGCGTCGACCGGGTGGAGGCGGTTCTTGCCGGTGGCGAGGCACCGGTCGAGCAGGCCGCGGATCATGCCGAGGCTGCGGGCCAACGGCTCGGGGCCCGGCGCCCGCCCCATGCCGGACGAGATCGGGCGCCCCTTGGGGCGCACCTGCGAAAAATCGAAATCGACGACCTTGCCGGCGAAGGCGGGGATCGGTTGCTCGCCCGTGAAATAGCTCGAGAGGAGCGCGCCGAGGGCGTCGGCCCAGCCTTCGATCGTGTCGGGGACGATAAACGTTTTCTTCTCGCCCGTCGGCGTCGCGATGCCGGGGAGCTTGGCGACATGGTGCTGCTGCACCGAGAAACCGACTCCGCATCCGCAGAGCAGCAGCCAGAGCGCCTCCTGGAAAAAGCGCGGGCGGTCGCAGTAGGAGGTGGTGCAATTGTAGATGCGCGCATGCTTGCGCAAAATCGGGTCGCCGCCGAACTGCATGGCCCGCTGGCTGCCGAGCATCAGGCGTTGCTTCATGCCCGCTTCGCAGATTCGCAGTAGATCCTCGATCTCAAGCCCCTTGGCGGCAAAGTGGCGCCGATGCATGTCGACGACCCGTTCCACCGCCTCGTCGAAGGTCTCGCGCCGCATTTTGTCGGGAATGTAGCGGCTGTATTTCGAGGTGAAGACATAATCCTGCAACGATGAGATGCTCATGCTGGAAATCCTTGAAAAGGGAGTTGATGCTGACTGTGCAAAACGTGTTCGGTAGACGAGTGATCCAGGCGAGCGCCTCCGCAGCAAGGAGAGACCTGAAGGCGCCTTTTCAATCAATATATAGCGTGCCTGAAGCCTTTGTCCACCATATTTAGTGCGTCTGGCGATTGTTCGTTGATCCTTGGCATTCTACGTAGCGGGCATGCCCGGATCGGTTTGCGGGGGCCGGCGGAGCGGATGGCCGGCCAGGGTGAGGCGCCGTGTCCCGGCGGCATCGTCGAGCCGCTCAAGCGTGAGGTGCAGCGTGTCGGCGGGGAGCCGGTTGCCGGCCCGGCCGGCCCATTCAATGGCGATGATCGCGTCCGACTCGATGTATTCGTCGAAGCCGATCGCGTCCAGATCGTCGGGTCCCTTCAATCGGTACAGATCCATGTGAACCAGAAGGCCGCCGCCGGGGAGCGGGTATTCCAGCACAAGAGCGAACGTGGGGCTGGTTACCGGACGATCGACACCCAGGGCGGCCGCCAGCCCCTGCACGAACGTGGTCTTGCCCGCCCCCAGGTCGCCATGCAGGGCCAGCACGCCGCCCCGCGGCCGCAGTCGCGCGGCCAGATCGCCCGCGACCCGCCACATGGCGGTCAGACCCGTCAGGCGCCAGGTTTGACAAGAGGACGGCATGCCGTTACATCCCGCCGATCCAGGGCTTCAGATGATACACGACCAGGTAGGCCAGCAGATAGCCGCCCAGCACCACCGTCAGGTTGCGGGCGCCATGGTTGCGCCGGAAGGCGGCGGGGTTCCAATGGAGCGTCTTTCCGCCGGGATACGCCCGCCACGTGGGAATCAAGCGCGGCACGCTTTCGAGGTAACGCGCGTAGGGGGCGCCGAAGATCGGCCCGAGCTTGCGCTCCTCGCGGCGGACGCGGTTGTGCATGAAGAACAAGTAGACGATGGTGAAGACCAGCGGGAGCAACCCGCGCCAGGGGAGGGTCGGATCGGGCATCAGGAGAAGCCCCAGCAGCAGCGTGTAGCGGGCGAGGTACATCGGGTTGCGGACGAACCGGTAGGGACCGTTCACCGCCAGTTCCTGCGAGGTCATGATGCAGGCGAAACACCACCCTTGCGCGAGGGCGCCAACCAGGGATATGGCCAGGCCGCGCCAGAACCACGGCGAGGGGCGCACGAGGCTCAGCAGGACCGCGAGCGCCGCCGCGCCGAGCGGTAGACGCGAATGGACAAGGAACCGGCGCAGGCCGGCGTGGTTGAAGAGGGTGTTGATGGCGCTGACGATGGACATGGCTTGGATTCCGTGGGGGCGGCAGGAGGCGGGTTAGGAAGCGGAGGGGCGACGGGACGCGTGGGGCTTCGCGCGGGCGGCGCGCTGGCGTTTCAGCAAGAGGCGTTCCTCCTCGTAGAGCCGCCGCCGCCCCGGCAGACGGTAGCCGCGCAGCGGCCACCAGTGCCGGATTCTCAGTTGCCAGTACAACACGGCCTCGCGCGCCGGCCCCAAGTGATCCGCATCGCGCAGCAGCCAGTGCTTGTAGACGCCGGAAAGATCGATGCGTTCGAGCAGACGCCGCACGGCAGCCGGCAGCCAGCGCGTGCCAAGCGCCGTCTGGAAGTCGATGATATGGGGGGTGCCGGCGGCGTCGACCAACACGTTGCGGGCGTTGCGCAGATCGAGATGGACAATCCCGCGCGCGTGGAGCTGGCGGGCCAGCGCCTCCAGGCGCTCGAATAACGGGGTCGAGCACCGCGCTCCCGAAAGCAGGTGCAGCAGGTCGCCTTCGACGAACCGGTACCCCCAGGCAAAGGCATCAACCCGGAAGGGCTGTTGCGGCACCTCCGAGATGCCCTGCAGGCGGTTCACGACCCGGTATTCATGCCGCGCGGCCCAGCGCCCCAGGGTCCATCGATAGAACCAGGGGGTGGTTCCGAAATCCTTGACCACCCAGTCGCCGTCGCATCCAACCCGCCACAGCGTCGCGTTGAATAGACGGCCGCGGTGGAGCAGGCTCATGGGCTGATTCTGCAGCATGTCGCGTGTCAGGTGAGGCTTCATAGGCGGTGTGGACAGACTGTAGCGAATTCCTGCACGTCCATCAATCCCATCCAAGGATCCAAGGATGTCAATCAGCGACGTTGCCACGCGCGGTTCGAATATGCTATCGTCCCGCGAATGCTATCGAACAGCCGTCTAGTCCGACGTGCGCGGCCGGGGGTGTTCTCCTCCCGGGTCCGCAGACGGATCGGCGTACGGCCAACCGCTGAATCGCGCGACCCAGCGCCGCGCAGAATAGGATGATCGACGTCATGGCCACTCGTAAACCGCGCACGCTCAAGCTTGGATTGATCGGTCTGGGTCCGCGATCGCCCGCCCAGGTCTACGGCAGTATGTGGGCCGGCAATGCGGTCATCACGGCGATCTGTGACATCGTCCCCGAACGCATCGACGCATCGCTCAAGCTGTTCCGGCAGTTGAAGATGAAAAAGCCGCGGACCTTCCTCGACTACCGCGAACTTCTCGCCGACCCGGAACTCGACGCCGTGATGGTTCCTTCCTCGTGGAACAGCCATATCCCCATCGCCATCGCTGCCATGCGCGCCGGCAAGCCGGTTGGCTTCGAAGTCGGCGGCGCGACCTCGATCCAGCAGCTCTGGGATCTCGTCCACACCTCCGAGTCGACGGGCGTTCCCTGCATGCTGCTTGAAAACTGCTGCTACGGGCGCGACGAGCTGATGGTTCTCGATCTGGTGCGCCAGGGCCTGTTCGGCGAGCTGATCTACTGCGAGGGGGGGTACGAGCACAATCTCTCGGGGATGGCGTGCAGCCTCGAGCGGAAGCGCGAGCGCGCCTTCCACAATCTCCGGCGCAATGGCGACCTCTACCCGACGCATGCCCTGGGGCCGATCGCCAAGATCCTGGGGATCAACCG
>JAAYZJ010000374.1 GCA_012514915.1 Lentisphaerota bacterium
GCTCTCGGAGCACTGCGACGGAGCGGGGACGTTGACGATGGCGCCCGTCAATCGGCCGGCGTCGTCAAACGTGTAGAGGAGGTTGACAAACGGATCGCACCCGGCTTCGTAATGGCTGAACTGGTCGTCGTGGGTGGGGCCGTACATCCGGGCGTGGCCATCGACCGCCATGCCGGGGCGGGCGGCCGCGCCGGGGCGCTTGGAGGTGTCGTCGAAATAGACTTCACGGCGACTGTGCCCGACAGCGGCAAAACCGTAGCCGTAGGCCACGCCGCCTGGACGTCGGCCTTCGTAGGCCTCGCAGACGGCGTCGGCGATCTGCTCGACCAGGAAGTCGCAGTAGTCGGCCGCCGAGGCGATCGCGATCCCCGTCGGCGGCACCTGATCGGGCGAGGCCATGCCGGCAATCGCACTGGTGTCGTGGCTGGCGCCTTCGTGGGTGTGCGTCGCGTTGATGGCGATCTTGTCGACGGGGATGGCGGGACAGCGCTCGGCCACGCGGGCGCGGACCCGGGTGACCAGGTGGGGCTGGATGCTGACGAAGTCGGCGGAGACGAAGATCAGCGCGTCGGCGCCGTTCTCGATGACCAGCGCCGTGGCGGTGATCGGGTCGCGCACGCCCTGCGAGACACGGATGTGGAACTGCCCGGGAATATGCACGGGGGCGTCGGTCGAGACATCGCGCGAGGCCCAGCCGATGGCGAGAGGCGCGGCGGCTTGTTCGTTCATGGCGGGGGATTATAGCCCCGCGCACCGCCACGGGCAAGCAAACATGCGGCTGCCGGAGCCGCACAGCTTAGCCGGCTCACCGGGTGCCGTCGATCACGGCACCCTGCGCCTTCAGAAGCGTGCGCAGCGCGGTCACATCGAGCGCGCGGGTGTCGTCCAGCCCGTCGGCCGCCACCCGTGCGGCGGCTGTGCCGGCGGCCTGGCCGAGGGCGAGACAGGTGCCCATGACCCGGCACGAGCCGTTCGCCGCGCGGGTCGACGAGATGCAGCGCCCCGCCACCAGCAGGTTGCGCAAACCGAGCGGCACCAGGCACCCGAACGGAATGTCGTAGGAGCCGCCTTCGCGCACGGGGATGCGCGTCTGCTCGGTGCCCGCGCCATGCAGGTCGATATGGTGCGCCCCGCGCGCGATGCCGTCGTCGGTATGCCGCGCCTCGCGCACGGCGTCGTCCTGCAGCGTGGCCTCGCCGCGGATGCGGCGCGTCTCCCGCACGCCGACGCCGTAGGCGGTATCCGCCAGGACGGCGTCGGCGAAGCCCGGCACCCGGTCGCGGAGGAACGCCACCCCCTGCTCGACCTGGTGCGCCAGCACGGGCAGCGCCGCGCTCCAGGCCGCGTTGTCTGTGGCGTCCACCCCGGCCAGACGCGTCATGTTCAATCCCACTTCACGCCGCGGGAGCGAGGTGGGCCACATGAAAATCCCCGTGCAGGGCGCCACGTCGCCGCGGGCGATCGCCCCTCCGAGCAGCGGGCCCTTCGCGGTCAGCGGCACAAAGGGCAGGCCCGACCGGTAGATTTCCTGCACGCACTCGGCCGCCGATTTGTCGATCAGCGGGCTTTCGGCCAGCATGAACTCGCCGGGATTGTCGCGGATGAACCGCATGAGGAGCGGCAGGTCGACCTGGCCCATCCGGAAGGTCAGGCTGACCGGCTGCAGCGCACCACCCGGCGCCTGGTCACAGGTGGCGCCCGCCAGCACAGCCAGGGTGCCGTCGCCACTGGCGTCGACGAAAACATCCCCGTCCAGCGTGATGCGCCCCTGGCGCTGGACAATCTCGACCGCCGCGAGGCGCCCGGCGGCGACCGCGGCACCCTGCACGCAACTTCCCAGCAGCAGCCGGACGCCACGGCGCGCGAGTTCCTCGACGATGGCCAGGCGCATGGCGGCCGGATCGATGCAGACGCCCCAGTTCAGCCGCCAGTCGAAGAGCGGGCCGATGTAGCCGCCGCGCCGGCGGCAGCCGTCGAACAACGCCCGTGCCGGGCCGCCCACGAGCCACTCTCCGCGCGCGTTGAGACAGCCGTCGACGGGCAGGCCGCTGACCAGCTCGCCGCCCGGAAAGGGGTTCGCCTCGACGAGCGTCGTCCGGGCGCCGTTGTCCGCCGCGGCGCAGGCCGCCGCGACACCCGCCGGGCCGCTGCCCACCACGATCAC
>JAAYZJ010000375.1 GCA_012514915.1 Lentisphaerota bacterium
AGCGACTTCGACCCCAAGGGGCGCAGCGACGCCGAGGTGATGCGCTTCTGCCAGTCGTTCATGACCGAACTCCAGCGCCATATCGGCGCCGACACCGATGTGCCGGCCGGCGACATCGGCGTGGGCGGGCGCGAGATCGGCTTCCTGTTCGGCCAGTTCAAGCGGATCAACAACGCGTTCACCGGCGTGTTGACCGGTAAGGGGATCGGCTGGGGCGGTTCGCTGATCCGCCCGCAGGCGACCGGCTACGGCTGCGTCTATTTCGCACAGGAGATGCTGCAGACCCGCGGCGAGACCTTTGCCGGCAAGGTGTGTGCCGTATCGGGATCGGGCAATGTCGCGCAGTATACGGTCGACAAGCTCAACCAGTTGGGGGCCAAGGTCGTGACCCTGTCCGACTCGGGCGGCACCCTCCACGATCCGGCCGGTATCCGGGCCGAGAAGCTGGCGTGGGTGATCCAGCACAAGACGGTGGCCCGCGGACGGATCGCCGAGTACGCCCGGCAGTTCGCGGGCGCGCAGTTCTATCCGGGCGAGCGCCCCTGGCGCGTGCCGTGCGACTGCGCCTTCCCGAGCGCCACGGAGAACGAGCTCGACGGCGAAGACGCGCGCGCACTGGTCCGCAACGGCTGTCGGCTGGTGGCCGAGGGGGCCAATATGCCGTGCAATCCCGAGGCGGTCGACATCCTTCAGTCGAGCGGCGTCCTCTTCGCCCCGGGGAAGGCGTCGAACGCCGGCGGCGTCGCCACGTCGGGTCTGGAGATGTCGCAGAACTCGCTCCGCATGAACTGGACGGCCGACGAGGTGGATACCCGCCTGCGGGGCATCATGGCCGCCATTCACGCCCAGGCCCTCGAAGCTTCGGCCGACTACGGCGAACCGGGCAACTACGTCCTGGGGGCGAACATCGCCGGCTTCGTCAAGGTCGCCCGGGCGATGTGCGACCAGGGGCTGGTCTAGCCGCGTCGACCGCGTAGCGGATCGCGGCGCGCAGGCTGGTGTCGCGTGCCCGGCCCTGCCAGGCGATGTCGAACGCGGTGCCGTGGTCGGGCGAAGTCCGACAGAAGGGGAGCCCGAGCGTGACGTTGACCCCCTGGTCGAAAGCCAGCATCTTGAAGGGAATCAGTTCCTGGTCGTGATACATGGCGACGAAGGCGTCGATCCCGCGCCGCGAGCCCTCGCAGAAGGCAATATCGGGAATCAGCGGGCCGCGGGCGTCGATGCCCTCGACCCGCGCCGCCTCGATGGCCGGGGTGATCGCCGTTTGCTCGGCCGTGCCGAAGAGGCCGCCTTCGCCGGCGTGGGGATTGAGCGCCAGCACACCGATCCGCGGCCGCGGCCGGCCGGGCCGGCTGAGGGCCTGCGCCACCTGCCGGATGGTTCCGAGGACGGCGCAGGTGTTGATCAGCGGTGTCACTTCCGCCAGCGCACGGTGGATGGTCACCAGGCCGACCGCCAGCGAGGGACTCCAGAAAAACATCAGGGGGTGCCGGGCGCCGGTCAGATTGGCCAGCATCTCGGTGTGTCCCGGATAGGCGACGCCGGCGGCGTGAATCGCCGCCTTGCAGATCGGCGCTGTCACGAGGGCGTCGAGCATGCCGCGCCGGGCGTCGTGCACGGCGGCCTCGATCCAATCGCAGGCCAGACGCCCGCACGGCGCCTGAACCCTGCCGGGCTGGATGGGGGCGGGGGGCGGCGTGTCGAGCAGCACGGGGCGGGTGCCTGCCGGCCGCGCCTGCAAGGGGCCGGCTGGGACGATATCGAGCGACGCCGGCCAGGGCAGCTTCGCCTGCCGGGAGACCTGGCGCAGGACGGCGGCGCTCCCGTAGACCACGAACCGCGCGGGAGCATCGGCCACCGGAGCCGCCAGGACGCGCAGCACCAGTTCCGGGCCGATCCCGGCGGGATCACCCAGCGTGATGCCGATCGAGGGTGGGCCATCGGCCCCGTCGCCGGCCTTGGCATCCCGGCTGACGCGAAAATCCGTCATTCGACGTGCAGCACACTGTTGAGTGTGCCGAAGGCGTTCGGGATCCAGTCCTTGCAGTTCGGGTCGACACACCACGTCTTGTCGATCAGGAACTTGTATTCGTAGATGCCGGGGGCCAGGTTCATCGTGACCGTGAAGCGGCCGTCGCCCTTCTTGTCGGTCATTTTTCGCCCTTCCGGCACCCAGTTGTTGAAGTCGCCCGACACGGCGACCTCGCTGCCCGGTTCGGCGTTGACGCTGAAGACGACGCGGCGCGTGCGCGGCGCGGCGGTTGGGACACGCCGCTCGGGGGTCGACTTGTTTCGCATGTTCGTTCTCCTTGATGCCTCAAACGGGGCGTCCGGCCGGTTCGGCTCCGGCCTCCGGCGCGTCCCTACTTCAATTGGCCGGCCACGAAGTCCCAGTTGACGAGATTGTCCAGGAAGGCCTCGACAAAGGCCTGGCGGCGGTTCTGATAGTCGAGATAGTAGGCGTGCTCCCACACGTCGCAGGTCAAGAGCGGGTGCTGACCGTGCGCCAGCGGCGTGTCCGCATTGGCCGTCTTGACGATCTCGACCCGGTCGCCGACCTGCACCAGCCAGGCCCACCCGCTGCCGAACTGCTCCAGGGCCGCGTCGCGGAAGGCCGTCCGGAAAACCTCGAAGCTGCCGAAGCGGGCCTCGATCATCGCCAGGAGGCGGCCGCCGGGCTTGCCGCCGCCGCCCGGCTTCATGCAGGACCAAAAGAACGTGTGGTTCCAGACCTGCGCGGCATTGTTGAACACGCCCTGCTGCCCGGGCTTGCCCGCGACGGCGAGTACGATCTGCTCGACGGTGAGCGCCGCCAGCGGCGTTCCCGCGATCTGCCGGTTGAGGTTGTTCCAATAACCCTGGTGGTGCTTGCCGTAATGGAAATCGAGGGTCTGCGCCGAGATATGCGGCGCCAGCGCGTCGCGCGGGTAGGGGAGCGGGGGGAGCGTCGGCACGGCGGAGGTGTCGGCCCACACGCTGATCGTCGACAGCAGGAGCGCGCCGAGGTACACGCCCATTCCCCGTTGGTGCATGATCGTCTTCATAATGGATTAAGTATGAGCCCCGCCCGCCAATCTGTCAAGGCTGCGTGTACAGGACGACCGGTTTCCAGAGTCCTCCCATGCCGTAATGATCCTGGCCGTGGATGGCCAGCGTGTTGTCCTCGCCGGGGCGGATGAGCGACGTGACGTCGACGGTGAACGACTCCTGCCAGGCCAGCGGCGACAGGTGTGCGCGGGTGTGTGCGCGCCTGCCGTTGATATACACGTCCCCGCCGTCGTCCAGCGCGCCGATCCGCAGGATGATTCGCTTGCCCGCCTCAACGGGGGGCACCTGAAACCGGAGCCGATACCAGAAGTCCCCGTCGTAGGGATCATAGCCCTGACGTTCGTAGAAATTCCACGTGGAGATTTCGCGCCAGCCGGAATCGTCGAGATCGGCGCGCATCCAGGCTTGCGCAACCCCCTGGCGGTCGATGTCCAGCTTGAAGCGCCAGCGTTCCGGCAGGATGAACAGGTCGGCGGGGGGCGGGTCGGGCACGGTCGCCATCGAGAAGGCCTCCTCCAGCAGGATGGCCGGCGTGCCCTCGCCGACATGCGCTCCCGGACGCGGGTTCATCGGTTCCCGGAGCTTGGCGACGTGCCCCTGGAGGCGCCGGGTCACCTCGTCCAGCAGACTCGGCGAGCAGGTCAGGGAGAGGTCGCTCTCCTCCCACAGCGCGGCAAAGGCGTCGATGGCGGCCTGCGCCTGCTGGATGGACGCGTCGGAGCGGGTATCCATCGCCCGGAAACAGGCCCGCGCCGCCCGCGCGCGGGCCGCCATCATGTCGATCGAGTCGATCAACCGGCCGAGCCGC
>JAAYZJ010000035.1 GCA_012514915.1 Lentisphaerota bacterium
CCGCTCAGGACCACACTCGTCCAGATCGCGGCGCGCTCCTGGCCGACGATCAGTTCCGTCATCTGCGGTACAAAGGGGCGCTCGAAGGCCGAGACGAACGCGCTCGTGGCCATCAGTCCCAGCAGCAGCCAGACACCGCCGAACCGTGGCAGGGAGAGGTGCATCTTCAGCGTCTGCTCGCGCAGGCTGCTGGTGCGGACGAACCGCTCGCGCGCGCCGAACAGGACCAGGAACCCCGCCAGGGCGAGCATGACCCCGCTCACGAGGAAGGCCGTCGTGTAGCCGCAGGCATCCACGACCAGCGCGCCGAGCATGAATCCCGCCAGATTGCCGCTGCCGACTGCCGACGAGATGGTCCACATGGCGAACCCCATCTTTTCCGAAGGGGTGTTACTGGCGATCAGCGTCTGCGAGGCCGAGACCGTCCCGGCGAATGCACCGATCACGAAGCGCAGGATGACCAGCCAGAAGACGCTGGGCATCAACAGGGAGAGCGGTAGCAGGATGGCCGAGCAGAAATTGGCGCGCAGGACCATGCTGCGCCGCCCGTAGATGTCGGCCACGAACCCCCAGAAGGGCGCGAAGAGACAGAGCGCCAAATGTCCGGACGCGGCGAAAAGCCCCACCCAGAGGCTTCGCTCCGACTCGATCGTGATGCCCATCACATCGCGGATGTAGAAGGGGATGAAGGGCAGAGAGAAACCGAAACCAGCGATCGAGAAGAACTGCGCAACCGACACGAAGAAGAGATTGCGCTTCCAGTTGAGCGGCTGGTCGACCCCGCGTTTCATGCAGGCACCTGCGCGTTGAGGAGCGCGCGGTAGCAGGCATGTATCTCGCCAAGCGGGGGAATCGGTTCGATTTCGTCCAGCGTGCCGCCCAGTCGGGGTTTGAGCGCCTCGGTCTCGAGGTGGCGCAGGCGTGGACACGAGGCAATGTGCGGCATAAAATCCGCCCAGTCGAGCGTGCCTTGCCCGGGCATCAGATGCAGATCCTGCCGGCCGTCGTTGTCGTGAAGGTGCATGGTCACGATATGCGGCCGGA
This sequence comes from Lentisphaerota bacterium, assembly GCA_012514915.1. Lineage (GTDB taxonomy): Bacteria > Verrucomicrobiota > Kiritimatiellia > RFP12 > JAAYLN01 > JAAYLN01. The sequence goes on from JAAYZJ010000035.1 coordinate 1,045, forward strand.
GCGCTTCAAGCGCCGCGACGGCACCGTCCAGGATGTGCGCATGGCCGCTGTCCAGGCAGACGCCGACGGCGGGATGGGCATAGCTGGCGACGAAGGCGGCCAGTTCCGCGGCGTTGCGCGCCAGATAGGTGCAGCGGAAGCTGTTTTCCAGCGCCAGCTCGATGCCAGCCGCCGCGGCCCGCGGGGCCAAGAGATCGAGTGCCCGCGCCACCGGCTCCCACGCGGCCGATGGTTCGGCGCCGTCGGGATAGTTGCCCAGATGCAGGACAAAGGTGCGCGCGCCGAGCGCCGCCGCCCGCTCCATCAGATCGAGCTGGGCGTCGACCATGCGGCGGCGCGCGTCGGGATCGGCCTGCCGGAGGAGAAAGGGCTTGTGCTCGAGTCCGTGGCAGGCAATCGCCTGGAGACCGGTCTCCCGCAGGACGCGCGCGACCCGCGGCCCCGCATCGGAGGCGGTCAGGTTGATCGAACCGCATATTTCCTGCAGCACGATCCGCGTGATACCGGCCTCGGCCACCTCGCGGCAGACCGCCTCAAAATCGCTGGTGTGATCGAGAGGCGGCAGGAAGGCGAGTGCCAGTGTGCGGAGACCGGCCATCGGCACGCCCGCGCTACCGGTCCAGAAACAGCGGCTTGAGGTGGCGCTCAAGGAGGTTGCCGGTGACGTGTTCGCCGATGATCGCCGCATGGGCCTTGAGCGCATCGGTGTAGACGGCGCCGAGTTCGGCCGCCAGCCGGAAGCTGATGTGGATGAACTGCCGGAAATCGGAGTTGAACGCGGGGCAGGCCGGGTTGTGCTCCAGGGCGCCGACGAACTGCCCGCTGCTCCAGGCGTCGACCGTGTCGGCCGACGGCAGATTGGCCCGGTTGATGGAGATGACGGTGGCGTAGGGGACGCACAAGGCGTCGAACTGCGGCTGGGCCAGTCGGTAGATCCGCTTGGCCAGCGCCAGTCCTTCGCCGTCGGCCGCCGCCAGTCCGATGACCTCCTCGAGCCAGGTCGTACCGGCCGTCTTGAGGTGCACGCCGGCCCCGTGGCGCCGCAGCGAGGCGGCGATGTGGGGGTAGAGGGAGAACTTGTCGCTGCCCGAGTGGACGCTCAGCTTGAGATTGCCGGGCAGGTTGAAGCGGCCGACGGCATAGCGGATGACGCCGATGTCTTCGTCGAATTCGCGCGCGAACGCGGCGGGATCGCCGATATAGTCGATCCCCTTGTGGAACTCGCCGGTGAATTTCGGGGCGAGCGTCTGCAGGGGGATGTTCTCCTCGGCCAGTCCGGCGAGGATGATCAGCAACTCGACGGGCGTCTGGGGCGCGGCCGTCTCGTCCATCGAGACCTCCGTCACGAACGGCGCGGTCTTCTTGGCGGCGGCGATGTGGCGGTACAGATTGCCCGCCGCGCGGATGGCGGCCAGGTAGCGCGAGGCCACCTTGATCAGCGTCGCGCGGTCGATCTCCAGCGGCTGGGCGATACCCGGCACGGACAGCCGGCCCGTCAGCCCGGCATGCCGGTCGGCAAAGGCCTCGCTGTCGGCGGTTTCGACCGGCTTGCCGATGAAATCGGCCACGTCGAGCGTGAAGAAGTCGCTGGTCGGCAGGAACGACTCGACGTTTTTCAGACTGATGTGATCGGCATCGAGGAAATAGCCCGACGTCCATTTTTCTTCCGCGACGGCGGCATCGGCGGCGCGGCGGGTGTCGGCGGGATGGGTGCCGATGAGCGAGTGCTCACGGAACGACTTGTTCCAGACCGGCACAACCGTGACACCCTGGTTCTTGAGGGCCTGGACGGCGCGGATCTGCGCGCGGGCTTGATGACCAAAACGGTCCCCGACACCGATGGAATAGTGGGCAAGCTTGAGCATGGCATGAACTCCGTGTTGTGAAAGAGAGGTATACCATATCCCGGGGCACGGGGCAATGATCGGGCCACCAGCCTTGCGCCGTCGTTGCCTCGGCGGCGATTTTATCGTACATTATCGCCATGTCAGACATTCCTCCGAAACAGCCGGTCAGCGGCACCGCGGCCGCGCGGATGCAATCGGCGGCGGGGTTGCCCCCGTTGCCCGGGGACGGCCTTGCGCCGGACATCGACGACACCACGGCACTGGTCTCGCTGCATCACGCCGCGTCGCAGTCGGGACCCGACAGTTTTCCGGTCCTCAAGGCCTTCCAGGAGTACCTCGAATCGGAACGGCGCCGGGCCCGGCGGCGGATGCTGGCCGTCTCGGCGCTGTTCGGCGGGATCCTGGTCGTTCTGGTGGCCGTGTTTCTGTCGGCCGGTTTCATGGTCTTCGGCTACATGAAAACGACCCAGGAGCAGCTCTGGCGCAAGCTCGACGCGCAGGTTGTGCCGCCGTCCGTGGCCGCGCCGCCGTCGGCCACCGCCGTGACGGCGGCCGAGCCGACCGGGCTGCTGGCGGCCGAATTGAACAAGCTTAGCCAGGCGCTGGCCGAACTGAAGCGGGACAACGCCCGGCTGCCCGCGGCCGAGACGCCGACCGCGCCCGCGCCTGTGGCAGCCGCCGTGCCCGCCGAGCCTACCGTAACTCCCGTACCTGCCGCCCCCCCCGTGGCGGCAGCCAAACCTGTTGCACCGGCGGCACCCGCTCCCGCCGTGGCGGCGCCCGCACCGGCCGCGCCAGCGACGCCACGGGTGGACGTCACACCGGCGGCCAGCGTGCCTGAGCGGCGACCGCTGGATCTGCCGCCGGCCGGCACCCCGCCGCCCACCCCGCCGGCGGGCTATGCCGACAGCAGTCTTTACCTGAAGGCGCCGGGACTGGATCTGCCGGTCTCCTGGCGTGTGCTGGTACCGGCCGAATAGGATATCCGTTCTTCGCACCAGCGCATGATGGCGCGGGCGACGTCAAGCTTGCTCATCAGCGGCAGCGCCTGGCTGGTGCCGTCGGCGGCGATCAGGACGACGCGGTTGGTGTCGACCGCGAAGCCCGCGTCGGTCTGCGACACGTCGTTGGCGACGATCAGGTCCAGCCCCTTGGCCGCCAGCTTGCGCCGGGCTTCCGGAGCGGGGTCGCCCGTTTCGGCGGCGAACCCGACGAAGAGACGCTCGCCCTTGAGAGGGGCGACGGTCTTCAGGATGTCGGGGTTGGGTTCGAGTTCGAGGGTGGCGGGCATCGACGCTTTCTTCAGCTTGATGCCGGCGCACCGCCGGGGGCGCCAGTCGGCCACGGCGGCGCTCATGATCAGCACGTCGGCCGCCGGCAGCCAGTCCTGGACGGCGGCCAGCATGTCGCGCGCGCTGACGACGTCGACGCGGGTGGTTCCCGGCGGGGTGTCGAGCGCCACGGGGCCGGCGACGAGGGTGACGGCATGCCCCGCCTCGGCGGCGGCCGCCGCCAGGGCGAAGCCCATCTTGCCCGTCGACCGGTTGCTCAGGAAGCGGACCGGGTCGAGGTGCTCGCGTGTCGGGCCGGCCGTGACGAGCAGGTGCATGGTCAACCGCCCACGATGCTCGACATCTTGAAGATCGGCAGGTACATCGAGATGACGATGCCGCCGATCAGGACGCCGAGAAACGCCATCAGGATCGGCTCCATCAGCGAGGTCAGG
>JAAYZJ010000376.1 GCA_012514915.1 Lentisphaerota bacterium
CGGATCGGCCCGCGCCCGTCGTCGACGACCAGTTCCTCGAACTGCTTGGCCAGTCCCGCCGACGGCAACTGCGTGAGCCCCAGGTCCTTCAGTGTCTCGCGCGCGGCGCGCAACTGCGTGATGCCACCGTCGACCAGCAGCAGATCCGGCAGCGGCAGCTCCTCCTGCACCAACCGGCTGTAGCGGCGGCGCACGGCCTCGGCGATCATGCGCGGGTCGTCGGGCCCCTCGACTTCGCGGATGCGGAAATGGCGGTAGCGCCGCCGGTCGGGCAGGCCGTCGATGGCGCAGACCAGGCTGGCGACGGGCAGCACGCCGGAGGTGTTGGAGATGTCGAAGCACTCGATGACGGCCGGCGGCCGCGCCAGCCCCAGGGCGGCCTGGAGCTGGCGCAGGCCGTTGGCCGCGTCGGCGCGGTGCATCTCGGGCGTGCCGAGCGGGCCGCGCGCCCGCTGCCGGGCCATCTCGCGCAGCCCCATCCAGATGTCGCGCAGGCGCGCGGCGCGCTCGAAGTCGAGTGCGGCGGCGGCCGCCGCCATCTGTTCGCGGAGATCCTCCAGGAAGGCCGGACGCTCGCCGTGGAGCACGGCACAGGCCTCCGCCACGCGCGCTCGGTACTCCGCCGCGCCGATGCGGCCGACGCACGGCGCGGAGCAGGTGCGGATGACGTCGTCGTGGCAGTGTCGGTAGGCCTCGGCATCGGGGCGGATGGGGGTGCAGCGGCGCAGGCCGAACTGCTGCTCCAGATAGTCGATCACGGGGCGGACAAAGCGGGCCCCGGAGGGGAAGGGGCCGAAGTACTCGGCGCCGTCGTCACGGAGCAGACGCGTGGTCGTCAGGCGGGGCAGGGGGGCGCGCAGGTCGCAGCGGATGGCGAGGTAGCGCTTGTCGTCGCGCAGCAGGATGTTGTAGCGGGGCAGGTGCTGCTTGATGAGTTCGTTCTCGGTGAGCAGCGCCTGGTCCTCGGTGCGGGTCACGATCCACTCGAGGTCGTGGACGCTGTTGACGAGTCCGCGCAGCTTGGGGTCGCCCTGCCGCAGCGTGGCGGGCCGGAAATAGCTCTGCACACGCCGCCGCAGGGAGAGCGCCTTGCCGATGTAGATGATGCGTCCCCGGCGGTCGCGCATCAGGTAGCACCCCGGCTTGTCGGGGAGGTTCTTGAGCTTCTCGCGGAGGCTGTCGTTCACGCGGACGCTCCTCCCCGGCGCCACCAGGCCAGGAACTCGATGTTGCCCTCCGGGCCGCGCAGGGGCGACGGCGCCACGCCCAGCCAGATCAGACCGGCTTCCGCGCTGCCGAAGGCCCGGATGGCCTCGACGACGGCGGCATGCACGGCCGGGTCGCGGACGACGCCGCGTGGCGCCTGGTCGCGGCCGGCCTCGAACTGCGGCTTGATCAGCGTGACGATCTCGCCGCCCGCCGGCAGCAGGGCCGCCAGCGGGGGGAGGATCAGCCGCAACGAGATGAAGGAGACGTCGACCGTCGCGAAGCGGGGCGGGAAGGGGAGGTCGGCGAGCTGGAGATGGCGCGCGTTGTAATGCTCGATCACGTGGACCCGCGGGTGGGCCGCCATCCGCGGGTGGATCTGGCTGTGGCCGACATCGAGGGCAATGACGCGGGCCGCGCCGTGTTGCGGCAGACAGTCGGTAAATCCCCCCGTCGAGGCGCCCACATCGAGGCAGTCGAGACCAGCGACATCGAGCGGAAAGGCGGCGAAAGCTCCTTCGAGCTTCTCGCCCCCGCGGCTGACAAAGCGGGGCCGCGCCGTGCGCTCGAGCGCGGCATCCACGGGATAGAGGTGTCCCGCCTTGGTGGCCGGATGGCCGCCCACGCGGATCTCACCAGCCAGGATCAGCCGCCGCGCCTGTTCCCGGCTTTCGGCCAGCTCCCGCCCGACCACAAGCTGATCCAGCCGCTGCCGTTTCATGGCGACTTTCGGTGACACATCTGCACGGCGGCGGCGATTGCGTCGGCCGTCAGCCCGTGCTCCGCGCGCAGCGTGGCCGTGGTTCCCTGGCCGATGACGGTGTCGGGCCAGCCGAAGACGGCGGTGGGAACGGCGATGCCGGCCTCGGCCAATGCTTCCCGCACGGCCGTGCCGAACCCGCCCGTCACCACGCCGTTCTCCAGCGTCACGAAGCAGCGGGCCGATGCGGCTTGCCGGAGCAGGAGGGCGCTATCGATCGGTTTGATGAAGCGGGGATCGACCAGGCCGGTGGCGATGCCGGCCTCGTTGAGCTTGGCGGCGGCGGCGCGCGCCAGGGGGAGCATGTCGCCCAGCGCCCAGAACCAGACCGCCGGCCCCGGGCGGTCGGGTTGCTCCAGCACCTCGGCCGTGCCGACGACCAAGGGTTCGGGCGGATCGGAGGGCGTGGCGGCGGGGCCGGGATCGCGGGGGTAGCGGATGACGGCGGGGGCCGGATGGGCCAGGGCTGTCGCGAGCATGCGGGCAAGCATCGCCTCGTCGCGGGGTTGCTGGATGACAAGATGGGGCAGGCAGCGCAGCAGGGGCAAATCGTAGATGCCGTGGTGGGTCGCACCGTCGGCGCCGACGACCCCGGCGCGGTCGAGGCAGAAGAGAACCGGGAGGCGTTGCAGGCAGACATCGTGGAAGATGTTGTCGACACCGCGCTGCATGAAGGTTGAATAGAGGGCGACGACGGGGCGCAGCCCCCCGGCCGCCAACCCGGCCGCGAACGTCACGGCGTGGCCTTCGCTGATGCCCACATCGAAAAAGCGGTCGGGAAACCGCTTGGCAAAGCCGTCCAGCCCCGTTCCCGTGCGCATCGAGGCGGTGATGGCGACGACGCCGGGCTGCTGCTCCGCCAGCCGGACCAACGCCGTGCCGAAGGCTTCCGAATAGCCACGGCGGGGGGGCGGCAACTCGCCCGTCGCGGCGTCGAAGGGCGGCACGCCGTGCCAGGCTTCGGGCGCGTGCTCGGCGGGGGCGAAGCCGCGCCCCTTC
>JAAYZJ010000377.1 GCA_012514915.1 Lentisphaerota bacterium
CGCGCAAGGGCGGCCAGTCGTCCAGCGGGAACCGCCAGTCCTCCGGCCAGGCGCGCAAGGGGAACAACGGCGGGCGACGCGCCCCCCGCTAGGAACCGGAGCGGCGCATGTCCGTGGTCGCCATTCAATCCGTATCGAAACGGTTTGGAACCCAGCAGGCGGTCGATGCGTTGACGCTCGACGTGCGGCAGGGCGAGATCGTGGGGTTTCTCGGCACCAACGGCGCCGGCAAGACGACCACGATCAAGATGCTGCTGGGGTTCCTGCGGCCCGACAGCGGGGCGATCTCCATCCTTGGCGGTGCCCCCGAGGATGCGGCCACACGGCGGCGGATCGGCTACATGCCCGAGACCGCCTATTATTACCCCTATCTCAACATCCACGAGCTGCTCGACTTCTACGGCGGCCTGTGCGGGATGCCGCGCGCGGCGATCCGGGCGCGCGGCCGGATGCTGATCGAACGCGTCGGGCTGGCCGAGGCGGGGCGGCGCCTGCTGCGCCACTACTCGAAGGGCATGCTGCAGCGCGCCGGCATCGCCCAGGCGCTGCTGCACGACCCCGACCTGCTCATCCTCGACGAACCCTTCACCGGGCTCGATCCGCTTGCCCGTATCCACTTCCGCGACCTGATCCGCGACCTGCGCGACCAGGGCAAATCGATCTTCTATTCGTCGCATGAACTCTCCGAAGCGGAGCTGATCTGCGACCGGGCGGCCATCCTGCGGCGGGGCGCGCTCGTATGGTGCGGCACGATGCGGGAGGCGGCGGGCGATGGCCGGCAGAATCTGGAACGCATTTTCCTGAAGCTGCTCGGCGGGGAGGTGCAGGCATGACGGCGGCGCGTGCCAGGCAGGTGCAGGCGCTGGCGCGGCTGGCGCTGATCGATCTCTACCGGCGCAAGGATCTGGTGGTCGTCTTCCTGCTTGCGCTGCTGATCCTCGGGCCGCTGGCGTTCCTCAAGCCGTACGGTCTGGAGGGCGCCGCGCGGTATCTCCATGAAATCGCCCTGCTGCTGCTCTGGCTGGCCTCGGGCATCCTTTCGCTGGGGGTGGCCGCGCGGCAGTTTCCGCCGGAGTTCGAGAGTCGGACGATCTATCCGCTGCTGGCCAAGCCGGTCACGCGGGGTACGCTTCTGCTGGGCAAGTATCTGGGGGCCGGCGCGGCGTCCCTCTCCGTCCTGGCGGTGTTCTATCTGGCCTACGGGGTGATGACCGGCCTCCGGCAGGGCGTCTGGTTCCCGGAGGTTCTGCTGCAGGCGATCGTGCTTCACGCCGGTTGTGTGCTGGTGGTGACGGCGCTCGGCATGCTGGGGTCGCTGGTGCTGACCCCCGCGGCCAATCTCACGATCGGCGGCATCGTGACGGTGGCCATGCTGATCGGGGGGCAGCGCCTCCCGCTGCTGGCGGCGGAGCAGCCCGAACCGCTCGGCGCCGTGCTCACGGTGATCCACTGGATCGCGCCGCATGTCGAGTTCTTCGATCTGCGGCAGCGGGTCGTGCACGCCTGGCCGCCGATTTCCTGGAAGATCTGCCTGGCGGCGCTGGCGTATGCCGTCGGCTATGCGGGGCTCTGCCTGACCCTGGCCCATCGCGTGTTTCGTCGTCGTCAACTCTAGCCGTTGCCATGGACACCCGGGGGCATGCGTTCACGTTGATCATCCAGGTGGCCCTGGTGGCGCTGCTGGCGCGGGCGCTGTCGGCGCGGATGGAGACGATCCGGCCGCGGACCGGCGGCGCGGATGTCCTGCAGATCGTCCTGGGCGATGCCCGGCACGTGGTGAGCCTGGCGCTGCTGGAACAGGTCGATGCCACCTTCCACGGCGGCGCGAAGCCCGACGACTGCGCAGGCATGCACGCGCATGAGTGTGGCGTGCCTGGCGGACCGGACGGGCGGCACGGATCGGACGGGGCGCACCCGGATGAGGCTCCCCGGGAAAGGCGCGATCCCTGGTCGCGGCTCAACCGCCGCATCCATGTCCAGGAGCACCGGCACCTGGACGAAGCCGATTTCGTTGAGCTGCTGCCCTGGGTCTGGGCCGCCTGCCGGGCGGCGCCGTCCAACATCCAGGCCTATCAGATCGGCGCCTATGTCCTCTGGCGCCACACGGGACAGGCCGCGCCCGCCGTCCGCCTCCTCGAAGAGGGGCTGGCGGCCAATCCCGGCAATGCCGAGCTCGCCTTTGCGCTCGGCGAGTATCATCTGAACCGGCTCGATCAACCCGCCGCGGGCGAAGCGTGGTTCCGGCAGGCCGCCGCCTTCAATCCGGCGGACCGGCTGCCGGACGACGCCGCGCGCCTGCTCAGGCTGCGGACCCTCCATTATCTGGGATTCCTGGCGCATCGGCGCGGCGACGGAGAGGCACTCCGGAGTCTGCTGGCCGAGGCGCGGGCCCTCCAGCCCGGTCATGCCGCCGTGCAGGCCCTCGAAGCCTTCCTGTCAACCCCGGCAAAGGCAAACGATGAACATGGCCGTTGAACGCCCCAACATCCTGATCCTGTTCACCGACATGCAGCGGGCCGATACCGTGCACGCCCTGGGCAATCCCGTCATCCGGACGCCCCATCTCGATCGGCTCGCGTCGGAAGGCACCGCCTTCACGAACTGCCTGAGCCCGTCGCCCGTCTGCGTCCCGGCCCGCTGCTGCCTGCACTACGGGCTCTATCCGCAGAAGACGGGGCTGTTCGACAACGGCACGATGATGCCCGACAACGACGCCTCGTATCCCGCCCTCCTCGGCCGGCAAGGCTACCGCACGCATGCCGTCGGAAAATGCCACTTCACGCCCGACCGCCTCGCGCGCCGCGGGTTCCAGTCGCGCGAGACGCAGGAGGAGTGCGTGGCCGATCCCGCGCAGGACGATTATGTCGCCTGGCTGATCCGCCGGGGCTTCGATGCCTACGAGCCGCACGGCGCGCGCGGCGAGATGTACTACGTCCCCCAGATTTCCCCGCTGCCCGCCGAGGCGCATCCCTCGCAATGGATCGGCGACGCAAGCCAGCGCTTCATTCAGCGCGCGGCGCGCGGGCGCCGGCCGTGGTGCCTCTTCAGCAGTTTCATCCATCCGCACCCCCCCTTCGCGCCCCCCAAGCCCTGGCACAAGCTCTACCGCGCGCCCGGCATGCCGCTGCCCCATGCGCCGGCCAACAGCGCCGCCCTGCAGACCTGGATCAACCGCCTGCAGAACCGCTACAAGTACCGCGACCGCGGAATCGACCTCAACCTGCTGCGCCAGATGAAGGCCTACTACTATGCCTCGATCTCCTTCGTCGACTTCCAGGTCGGGCGGATTCTCGAGACGCTCGAGGCGACGGGGCAGCTCGACCGAACCCTGATCCTGTTCGTGTCGGACCACGGCGAGCTGCTCGGCGACTTCAACTGCTTCGGCAAGCGGAGCATGCACGACGCCTCGGTGCGGGTGCCGCTGATCGTGCGGCAGCCGGGGCGCTACCCGGCCGGGGGCCGGTGCCGCACCGCCGTCTCGCTGGTCGATGTCTATCCCTCCCTGCTGGCAGCGGCCGGCGGGATCGAGCCGCCGGCCGGCGGGCTCGACGGCGTCGATCTGGCGACGCTGGCGCGGCGCCGCGCGACGGGCCGGGTGGTGTTCTCCCAGTTCTCGCAGGGGCCGACGGGGATCTACCTGGCGGCCTCGGCCGA